>WTAX01000072.1 GCA_013139395.1 Gammaproteobacteria bacterium
TAGAAGAACCGTAAACGGGCAGTCTCATGCATTAAAACACTGGTTTCAGGAACAAGCTATTCCACCCTGGGAGCGAGATCGGATGCCGTTGATTTTTTGGGGAGATGAATTGATTCAGGCAGGTAACCATGTCCTTAGCGATGTCCTTAGTGATGTCCTTAGCGATGCCCGTAGCGATGTCCGTAGCGATGTGGTCAGTCATGTTGTCAATGATGCAAAAAAAAACAAGCCGGCTAATGATGCTCTGGTTATTCATTGGCAAAGAATAAAAAATAAATAACATTGCCTTCATATTTGGATGAAATTATTCCCAATAAACGGTAGAATTACCCCTTTGTTTCTTGCGTATTCTTTTGCATCTTCTTATTGAGTCAATAAGAATTATGCAAGTAAGCAGCGCAGATAAATTGAACATCTAAGAGCTTAATAAATCCTAATGACCAAATATATTTTTGTTACCGGCGGCGTTGTATCTTCCCTTGGTAAAGGCATTGCCGCAGCATCTCTGGCTTCTTTACTTGAGTCGCGCGGTCTAAAAGTGACCTTATTGAAACTGGATCCTTATATTAATGTCGATCCGGGTACTATGAGTCCCTTTCAGCATGGTGAAGTTTATGTGACTGAAGACGGTGCTGAAACCGATCTGGATTTGGGGCATTATGAACGCTTTGTACGCACCAATATGCACCAGAGCAATAACTTTACTGCCGGTCGTGTTTACGAAAGTGTGTTATCAAAAGAACGCCGGGGTGATTATCTCGGAGCGACTGTTCAGGTTATTCCACATATTACTGACGAAATTAAACATCGTATCCAGCTTGGTGCCGGAGATGCTGATGTCGCCATGATTGAAATTGGCGGTACTGTGGGTGATATCGAATCCCTGCCCTTTTTGGAAGCCATTCGTCAACTGGGTATTCAAATGGGCAGTGAGCATACTTTGTATATGCATCTGACCTTACTGCCTTATATTCCCACCGCAGGCGAGTTAAAAACTAAACCCACACAGCACTCCGTTAAAGAACTGCAGGCTATTGGTATTCGTCCCGATATTCTGCTTTGTCGTGCTGATCGTGAAGTGCCGGCCGAAGAGCGCCGTAAAATTGCTCTGTTTACTAATGTTGAAGAACGCGGTGTTATTTCTGCCATTGATGTGGATAGTATCTATCGTATTCCACTGTTATACCACGAACAAAAGCTTGATCAATTAGTCGTTGAAAAACTTAAACTGGATGTGCCCGATGCTGATTTGTCTCAGTGGCAGGCGGTTGTAGATGCACAGGACAATCCTAAAGGTGAAGTAAACGTTGCCATGGTAGGTAAATACATGGACTTAACCGAGTCCTATAAATCACTATCAGAGTCTTTGATTCATGCCGGCATTCACACCTCAACCAAAGTGCGGATCACTTATATTGATTCTGAAAAAGTTGAAAAAGAAGGCACTGACAGCCTCAATGGAATGGATGCAATTCTGGTTCCCGGCGGCTTTGGTAATCGCGGTGTAGAAGGTAAAATACTGGCTGTTCAATATGCCCGTGAAAATAAAGTACCTTACTTAGGTATCTGTTTAGGTATGCAGGTTGCGGTGATTGAATACGCACGTAATGTCGCTAAACTGGATAAGGCACATAGTACCGAGTTTGATCCTAAGACGCCAAACCCGGTCATTGCGCTTATTACTGAATGGCTTAAAGAAGACGGCACAATTGAAACTCGTGATGAAAATACCGACCTGGGCGGAACCATGCGTCTGGGCGGCCAGCCGTGTAAACTGGCTCATGATTCACTGGTGAAAAAAGTCTATGGCAAAGAAGTCATTGTTGAACGCCATCGTCATCGTTATGAGTTTAATAACCAGTACCGGGAGCCTCTGGCTAATGCAGGGCTGAAATTTGCCGGTATTTCTATTGACGATAATCTGGTTGAAGTTGTCGAAGTGGACGATCATCCCTGGTTTATTGCCTGTCAGTTCCATCCGGAATTTACCTCAACACCACGAGACGGCCACCCATTATTCACCAGTTATATCAATGCCGCACGACTCAAAGCTGGTCTGAGCATTGAAAATGAAGAAGGAAAATTGTTTTAATGAAACTTTGTGACTTTGAAGTCGGGCTTGATAAACCCTTATTTTTAATTGCCGGCCCCTGTGTGATCGAAAACGAGCATATGGCTTTAACCACGGCAGAGCAATTAAAAAAAATCACAGATGAACTGCAGATCCCTTTTATCTATAAATCATCTTTTGATAAAGCTAATCGCACTTCCAGTCAGAGTTATCGTGGTCCCGGTATGGCAGAAGGGCTGAGAATTTTACAAAAAGTAAAAGATGAACTTAATCTACCCATTTTAACTGATGTTCATGAAGATACTCCGCTGGATGAAGTTTCAGATGTGGTGGATGTATTGCAAACACCTGCCTTTTTATGTCGTCAGACCAATTTTATTCAAAATGTGGCTAAAACCGGTAAGCCGGTCAATATTAAAAAAGGTCAGTTTTTAGCCCCATGGGATATGAAAAATGTCATGGACAAGGCCAAAGAAACAGGCAATCAGCAAATCATGGCCTGTGAACGCGGAGTCAGTTTTGGTTATAACAATCTTGTTTCCGACATGCGTTCTCTGGCTGTGATGCGCGAGACTGACTGCCCGGTGGTTTATGATGCAACACATTCGGTACAGCAGCCGGGCGGCTTAGGTGGTTGTTCGGGTGGTAATCGAGAATTTGTGCCTGTTCTGGCTCGTGCAGCAGTGGCCAGTGGTGTTTCAGGATTGTTTATGGAAACTCATCCAAATCCGGAAAAAGCACTAAGCGACGGCCCTAATTCATGGCCTCTGGATAAAATGAGCGATTTAATAAAAATGCTGATGGCAATAGATCAGCTGGTTAAAGCAACACCATTTGCTGAAACTACCTTATAAAAGAAAAATTATTTGTAACTTAGAAGCGTGTTATTTACAAAAAGCCTGTGGTTGCTTATTTTTATAACTTTGATTGTTTGAGCGTAGCGACATCTCGTAACAGAAAGTCAAAGTTATAAAAATAAGTGACCATAGGCTTAACACGAGTAATTTGAAATACTCACTGAATAGTTACAATTATTTAAATTAAAAAAATTAAAAATATAACACAGGAAAAAAAAATGCCAGATTTAACCATTGTTGACGTAAAGGCAAGAGAAGTTATTGATTCACGTGGTAATCCAACTGTCGAAGCAGATATCTATCTGGAGTGTGGTGCCATGGGGCGAGCGATTGTACCGTCAGGTGCTTCAACGGGTGCAAGAGAAGCGATTGAACTACGTGATGGTGATAAATCACGCTTTCTGGGCAAAGGTGTCCTGAATGCTGTAAAAAATGTCAATGGTGAGATCAGAAATGCCATTATGGGTATGAGTGCTGATGAGCAAAGTGCTATTGATAATAAAATGATCACCCTTGATGGTACTGATAATAAAGACCGTTTAGGTGCCAATGCATTGCTGGCAGTTTCTTTAGCGGTGGCTCATGCTTCTGCAAAAGCAAATAATATCCCTCTTTATCGCCAACTTGGCGGTGAAGGTCCGTTTACTATGCCGGTGCCTATGATGAATATCATCAACGGTGGTGAGCATGCGGATAATAATGTCGATATTCAGGAATTTATGATTTTGCCGACAGGTGCGCCATCAATGGCTGAAGCCATTCGCTGCGGCGCTGAAATTTTTCATGCGCTGAAAAAAGTATTAAGCAGCAAAGGCCTGAATACTGCAGTGGGTGATGAGGGTGGTTTTGCACCGGATCTGCCATCCAATGAAGCGGCGATTGAAATTATTCTGGAAGCCATTGATGCTGCGGGCTATAAAGCCGGAGAAGATGTTTTTCTTGGTATTGATGCGGCAAGCTCTGAGTTTTACAAAGACGGTAAATACGTTTTAGCCTCAGAAAATAAATCATTAACGTCTGCAGAAATGGTTGATTATCTGGCTGCCTGGGTTGAAAAATATCCTCTGATCACTATCGAAGATGGTCTGGATGAAGGCGACTGGGACGGCTGGAAGCTCCTTACCGAAAAACTGGGTAAAAAAGTCCAGTTAGTGGGTGACGATCTGTACGTGACTAATCCAAAGATCTTCAAAGAAGGCATTGACAAGGGTATTGCCAATTCAATTTTAATTAAAGTGAATCAAATCGGTACCCTGACAGAAACACTTGAAGCCATACAAATGGCTAAAGATGCAGGCTATACTGCGGTTGTTTCTCATCGTTCTGGTGAAACAGAAGATACCACTATTGCTGATCTGGCTGTGGCAACGTCTTGTGGTCAGATTAAGACAGGTTCATTGTCACGTTCTGATCGGATAGCAAAATATAACCAGTTAATTCGTATCAGTGAAGAGTTGGGCGATAAAGCCGTTTATCCAGGTAAAGAGACATTTTATAACCTGAAATAAATGTCTCAACGACAAAACATTTTACTATCACGGGGTACTCTTTGGTTAAATGCATTTGTGCCTAAATGCATTTGGTCTATTCGAGGGCCCCGTTTTATTTAGGCCAAAAAATATTAAGTAATGAATTATATTATTAGCATTTTATTAATTATATTAGTGACGCTGCAATATGATTTATGGGTTGGCGA
>WTAX01000371.1 GCA_013139395.1 Gammaproteobacteria bacterium
TATTGAACGTTGGGGGATGAGTGTCTTATCTCAAGACTTTGAAGAGGGTAAAAAAAGCAGTAAAGGCAACAATGCTCAGTATGATAGTCATCAGGATATCTGGAATACGGCACTGGTTAATTTTGATGTTGAGCAGGCAACAATTACCGGTGTTATTTTTGACTTGCAGGGACGTTTAAATTTAAATAATCTGGTTGTCAAAGGTCAAGTGGACGTAAAATGGGTGGCGAGCTATAAACGCTTATTAAAAGCTTTAGATCTTCCTTCGTCGTTAGCAATTACACTGGTTGACTGGATGGATCATAATGAACAACCAACGGGAAGTGACGGTGCTGAAGATGTCTATTATATCGCCCTTGATGAGCCTTATCGGGCAGCAAATCAGCCGCTTACTCATGTATCAGAACTATTACTGATAAAAGGCTATACACCTGCAGTGATAGATACGCTTAAACCCTATGTTTTTGCAGCAAAAGAAGTGACTGCAGTGAATGTTAATATTTCTTCAATACCTGTACTGCAAGCAGTTATTCCTGGAATTACTGAAAGTCAGGCGGAGTCAATTATCAGTGAAATTGAAATCAGTCCTTTTACTTCTGTCGCAGATTTTATGAAAAATCCTGACTTGAAGAATAAACCAATTCAAATGAGTCAGATTGGCATAAGCTCTTATTATTTTTCTGTGAATAGTTATGTGACAATTGATAAAACTCATGTCAATTTACAAAGTATTATCAATCGTGACAAACTTGGGAATGTTTCTGTGCAAAGTCGCCAGGAGTCATTATGGTATGAAAAGTCAATAGCACAGGATACAACGGAATAAATGAGTAAGGAATATTATTTTGAATAAGATGGTTGTATGGTTCCATTCTTTTCCAGAAGAATCTGAAGTAATAATTGAAGCCAAGCTCCTTGAGCAAATTAATGTCTCAGCATTCAGAGCGGCCAGTGAAAATCATCGTGCAAAGAAATTATTCAGTGGTCATTTTAATGAATTTATAGACTTTGTTTCGAAAGAAAAATCCTATAGTGATGTAGAAATTATCCTTCCTGCAAATGAAGTGCTGCTAACAAAAGTCACTATCCCCAGTAAATCAAGAAATCGTATAATGCAGGCGCTGCCATTTATACTTGATGAAAACCTGATAAACAATATCGATAAGCAACACTTTGCATTGGGTAATATTAGTTCTGAACAATGCAATATTGCCATAATATCCAATTATATATTTGACACTATTTATAATCAGTTTAAAGCCTTAATGTTGCCGGTTTCCAATATGTCTTCAGAAATATTTAAACTTCCCTGGTGTCAGGATAAGTGGAGCTTTGCTTTTTTGCGTGAGAATGTTCTTATTAGAACAGGGGCTCAAAGTGGCCTGGCAATAAATGTTAATAATGTTGATTTTGTTTTCCGCCTTTTATTAAATAATTCCATGCCGGATGAAAATCATAATTCTACCTCTGAATCAGAAGATGATACTGCTGAATCTAATAATGAGCAACACGATGCAAAAACGGGAATACCTGACTCAATTGTTATTTATGCGCATGAAAATGCTGACAATATTAAAAAAATAACATCTATCGCTGATGAGTACCTTATTGCAACAGAGGTTGTCAAAGGCAGTCTTTTAGAATTTGCTATTGATGATACATCGTTACTCAAAGGTCAGCAGAATACTGATTTAAATGGAATTAATTTATTACAGGGTAAATATCATGCATCCAGTTTTAAACCCGTTAAAATTCCATTTGTAAAATCACTAGCTGCCGTTTTTAGTCTTTGGTTATTGACTCAGATTTTCTTTATGGGTTATCAATGGACAAGTACTCATAATGAACTTAATAAACTGGATGAACAACTGGAAAGTTTATATTTTAAAACCTTTCCTGATTCCAGGCGCTTAATTGATATGCGAGCTCAGACGGAAAATCAATTTAAGCAATTAAAAAAGAATTCTGCTTCTAATAGCTCCTTTTTTGGTTTGCTTGGTCTGGTTGGAGAAGAAATTCATCGTAATAAAGATATTAAAATTAATAGTTTGAGGTATAACGATGGGGTGTTACAAGCAGACATCGTTTCAAAAGGTTTTATTTTTAACAAACTGAAGTCAATTTTAAAAAATAAGCATAATTTGATAGTAGAAGAGAAGTCTTCTTCCAGAGTTGCTGGAGAGGTTCGTTCTGTGCTTAATTTTAAAGCAAACAAGTTCTAATTTATGTCCATCCGTTAATTATAAGTAATATATATTTAGTGATTAATTTCTAGTTTTTTAGGGTATTTAAATGTCAGAAATGTTACAGAAGTGGTCAGCATTAAAGAAAAGCGAACAATCTATGCTTATTTACGGCTTACTTGTTGTTCTGCTCACCATGTCATACTTTTACCTATGGACTCCTTATAAAAAATCAATTAATGATACCCAGGATAAAATTACTCATGTACGTGAAGACATTGTTTGGCTAGAAACAATGTCTAAGAAGATAAAACAACTAAAGACTGGTTCCAATACCTCGGTTGGTTCTTATTCCGGCTCTTTAATTGATATTGTTGACAAAAGTATTAAACAAAATAAACTCAATGAAAAAATCAGTTTATTAGAAAAAAGCGGTTCAGATAAAGTGGTTATCCAGTTTAATAAAATTCCCTTTGATGAACTGATTAAATTAATGGGATATATTAAAAAACGCTATGGAATCTTGATCAAAAACATTGATGTTAAACGCAGTGATAATGATAAATTGGTCAATTCCAGAATCATTTTAATCAGTAACAAATAATTAATTGAATCATAATGTTTAAGCAGCAACTTCAATTTGCTATTACCTTTATTGGGCTGGGTGCATTGCTCGGCTGGTATACTCATGCCGCCTATAAAAGCAGCAATAGAAGTTCTAATGTAGATAGTGTACAAATCGAAAAAAAAACCTCGATGACTAATAATATTCAGTCAAATTCACCAGCATTATCTAAAAGTGATTCTACTGAACAGCAATTTTCTAAACTGGTAGAAAAAAAACATTTTGATAAGGCATTATACGTCTATAAAAGTGTAAAGCCAGATGTGCAAACGAAATTATTGTTAATTATCCGTTCAGAAATCAATGAATTAAATAAAGAATTTGATCCTGATGTATTGAGCTTATTAGAGATTTTTTTACAGGAATACTATGATAATACGCAACTATTAATCATAAAGGCTAATGCGCTCATATTAAGAAATGAAGCTGAGCAGGCATTAAGTTCATTTTTAATGGCTAAAAGTTATGCAAAAAATAATGATGAGCATATTGCTATCAGTCAACAAATTCATGACTTTTCAAAAACCACCTACAAACAATTTGTAAAGGAAAAAACGTGGTTAAGAAGTATTGAATTTTTTGTTCAATTAATCGAGAATGAGC
>WTAX01000180.1 GCA_013139395.1 Gammaproteobacteria bacterium
TGGTACTGGATATTCAAACTTTACACACCTGATTCACCTTAACGTTGATTACTTAAAAATCGATGGCTCCATCATCCAGAATATTGTTAAAGACAAGAACTCTGAAATTGTTGCAAAAACGTTAGTCGAGTTTGCTGAACAATTAGGTATTGAGACAATTGCAGAATTTGTTGATTCTCAGGAAATATTAGATAAAGTCACAGAACTTGGTATTGATTATTCTCAAGGATATTTTTTAGGGGAACCGAAAAGTAAACTGTCAATATAGATTATATTGATATTAGAAATCCAACCATATCTGCTATTCAATCGCAATTTATATCATATCATCGACCAGGCTCATAAGACTCCAATATGCTAAACATTATTAATTTAATAAAAAGAAGTCTTACCAGGAGAATTCTGCGAAAACATGCCATTGCTTTTAATGAATGGCATGACGTTACTCGCAGGATACCTGTATTGCAATGTTTATCGACGACAGAGAAAGTTCGATTGCGTTATTTAAGTACGTTATTTTTATACAAAAAAACTTTTGTAGGTGTCAAAAATCTGGAAATCACAAATGCTATGCAGATCACTATTGCATCTCAGGCATGTTTGCAAATTCTCAATCTGAACATTGATTCATTCAATGGCTGGGTAGAGATAATAATCTATCCCAGTGCATTCAGAGTAAATCGCAATATTACCAGTGCTGATGGTCTGGTCCATCATGAAAATAAGAGCCTGAGTGGAGAAGCATGGGACCGTGGACCGGTGATATTATCGTGGGATAATGTGCAACATGAAAGTTATCGTTTGCAAGCCGGACATAACGTGGTTATTCATGAATTTGCACATAAACTGGATATGCTTAATGGTCGTGCCAACGGCATGCCGCCTCTGCATCCCAATATGCCTATCCAAATCTGGAGCAAGACATTGAGTCAGGCTTATGATTTATTGAATCAGAAAATTGATAATTTTCAACATAGTTATATCAATTCTTATGCAAGTACTAATCCTGGAGAGTTTTTTGCTGTTATCAGCGAATATTTTTTCACCGCACCAGATATCCTGTTTCAATATTGTCCAGAGGTATATGAACAGCTGAAACAATATTATCGCCAGGATACCTTGCAGCGTCTGAAGAACCGGGATCACTAAGAGTAATTGCCATTGAAAGGGATACCCTATCTACGGACTCATTTTTTCCCGAAAAAGACTCCGGATCACCCACAGGTAAATGATGACATTGATGACAATAAGCAGCACACCCAATATGAACTGAATATTCTCTTCTAGTGAAGCGGGATAGATAACAGGTACTATATAGTGTTGGATAAAACCACCCGAGTAGCCCTGCTGACCTGCCATCCGCCTTAGAGCCTGTTCCATGGGTGTCAGAGGACATATCCATCCCTCAAATTCCAACAACACTGCCCATAGAACCGCTGGAAAATGGATAAAGATCAACCAATGCCACTTTATCAGCATAAAACCACCCAGCACGACAAAGACGATAAACAGCAGATGGATAATCACCAGCAGATCTGCCCCAAGTGCGAATAGCATCTTAATCAGCCACCGAGTAGAAGAAAAAATACCTGCACTTCATCAGCCAGGTAAGCCTGATCTAATCATCCAGTTAATCATCAATTCGTTTGAGCCTTTCTCGCATGACTTCTAATTCTTCGAGCAGTTCCAGTGCCAGAGCAGCGCCGGCAATGTTAACCCCCAGGTCATTCTGCAAGCGCAGAGCACAGCGTACCCGACGTACATTAGCACCGTGGAAAAGCCATATTTCCGGGTCTCGTCCCATAGGTTCGACTACCCCTTCATCAACTAACTCAAACATCTTCTCAGCCGACACCTGGCAGGCTCGACATAGCTCTGCCAGAGTCATTTCCACTTCCTCTTCCAGTACCTCTCCGGTCAGCAATGATAGTAAATCGTTCGTCATGACAAATTAGACTCCCAGACGTGCGCGCGGGTCAAACGGCAACGTCTTTTTCAGTTCACGATAAGCAGCCTTTGCAGTCTCTGAGTCAGCCGGCGGTAAGGCAATCTGTATCACCACATAATAATTCCCGGGCCTTTTCCCCGGGATCCCACGTCCCTTCAAGCGCAGTTTGCGACCGCTGGATGAACCAGAAGGAATTTTTAGATCGACTGTCCCTTCAGGAGTTGGTATCTTGACTGTAGCACCCAGGGCTGCTTCCCAGGGAGCGACAGGAAGGTCCAGATATACATCCCTGCCTTCAACATGATAGAGTTTATGAGGACGAAACATGATTTCAAGATAAAGATCACCGGGTGCACCCTTGCCAATGCCGGCTCCACCCTGCTTTGCCAGGCGAACATGCTGCCCCTGCCGAACCCCCTTGGGAATGCGCACATTAAGTGTGCGCTCCGTTAATTGCGGCCTGCCGTCAGCGCCCAGTTCTGTATGTTTCAAGGTCAACGTACGAGTAGCCCCCAGATAGGCATCTTCCAGATCGATCATTACTTTAGCGTGGGTATCTTCACCACGAGCCTGAAATCCTTTAAAGGTTTGCCCGCTATATCCCTGAGTGAAGCCGCCGCGACCATACAAAGTTTCAAAAAAGTCGCTAAACTGTTTGGCATCGGCACTGGTAAAATCACCGCCATGAAATACGAAACCCTGCTCCCAATCTGGAGGCGGCTGGAAGTCCTGTCCAGCTTTCCAGTTGGCACCCAGCTGATCATAGGCTACTCGCTTTTCCGGGTCCTTGAGAACCTCATATGCCTCACCGACTTCCTTAAAATGCTTCTCAGCATCCTTTTCTTTGCTCACATCCGGATGATACTTACGTGCCTGCTTACGATAGGCTCGTTTAATTTCATCCTGGGTAGCATCACGTTTAACACCCATGATTGCGTAATAGTCTTTATATTCCATTCTTTTTTACTACCCGTTTTTCAATGCCCGTTTTTAGAGACCGTGTAATATTCATTTTTAAAAGGATTATTCGTGTTCTAATTCAAACCAGCGTTTTTCAGCAGCTCTTAAAATCTCAGCCTTATCTTTATCACCTTTTAGTTCTAATACTGCAGCTTCTTCACCCCAACTACGAGGCGTTTCAATATCAATAACATGCTCTTCAAGTAATTGTAGTATCTCACCTTCACTTGTTGAACGGATGATTTTTTCAATAATGGACATTCTTAACTCCTCCATTCCGATTGAGACAAAAAAACAATCATTCCAATATATCTTATTTCAATCATAGTACTTAAAGTAATAAAGTTATAGTCCTTATAAAAAAAGTTAGCTTCACCCGTGCCTTTAACTATCATTTGATTGAAATCAATATTAAAATATTTTAATGTGAATTTTTTTACATAAAAAGAGTCTTAAAAAGTATGAATGCTTTAACCTAAACGTATCATTCGTTTTATATTTCTAAGGAGTGCTTTATGAAACAATTAATCATGTGCGGACTTGTTTTTTCCCTAACAGCCTTGTCAGCTCAGTTTGCTATTGCTGAAATCAATCCTGTCAATCCTGATACTACACAAGAAGTCAGTGAAAAAAATTCATCATGGCTTGGTATCTGGATTGAAAAACTCCCCACTTCTCTAAGCAAACATTTGTCTTCAATACTGACAGAGGATCAAGGCCTTATCATCAGAAAGGTTTCACCTGATTCACCCGCTGATAAAGCGGGCTTATTAGCTTATGATATTATTGCAAAAATAAATGATAAGAACATTTTTACTGAACAGCAACTGGTTAAAATCATCCGTAATACGCAATCCGGTACAAAAATTAAACTCGATATCATACGTCAGGGTAAATTACTGAGTCAGGAAGCGACGGTTGAAATTTCACCTACACAGAGATTATCATCAGCCAATTCATCCTTTCTTACGCCACCCTCAGGACATCATCGGGGTATGGGAATGAGACAATTTCCACCACAATACTTCCCATCACAAGACTGGATGAATGATCCCTTTTTTAAACGTGGCTTTGATCAGAATTTCTTTAAGCAGCAATTTAACCGTATGCAACAACAATTAAATCAACTTCAACAACATCAGCAGCAGTTATATTTCAATCAGCAGAAGCAATTACAACAGCAAGATAGCTGGTCGCAATTTGAATCTATCCAAATTGAATCAATAGGTAATAAACAACGTGCTGTCGTCAGGTATGATGATGGCAAGGGAAATAAAAAAGAATTTGTTTTTGAAGGTGATAAGAATGAAATCCGTAAACAGATTATTGCTCAGG
>WTAX01000385.1 GCA_013139395.1 Gammaproteobacteria bacterium
CCTGCTTCATACTCTGTTTCCAGAGCATAATCATGACGCGCTTTTTTATTTTGCGCAATAATATTACCTGGTAGTTTCTTTTTCTTTTTTCCCATAACGGCAATTATACAAAAAAATGATACAATGCGGTAAAAAAAGAAATATAAATTAAGGAAAGTCGTAAATGTCTGATTCTGTGTCACCTTTAAATGATCCTTCAGCTAGTGGAAAGCCTTCCCCAAATCGGGAGCAATGGTCATCTCGTCTGGTTTTTGTATTAGCTGCAACAGGATCAGCAGTTGGTTTGGGTAATATCTGGAAAT
Source organism: Gammaproteobacteria bacterium (assembly GCA_013139395.1). GTDB lineage: Bacteria > Pseudomonadota > Gammaproteobacteria > GRL18 > GRL18 > GRL18. The sequence continues at coordinate 303 of WTAX01000385.1, forward strand.
TTCCCTACATTACAGGTGAGTTCGGCGGTGGTGCCTTTGTGTTAATTTATCTTATCTGTATTGCCAGTATCGGTATCCCCATAATGATGGCTGAAATTATGCTGGGGCGTCGTGGACGACATGATCCCGTCACTACCATGAAAAAACTGGCAAAAGAGTCAGGCCATTCACGTTCATGGGGTTTGTTGGGCTGGATGGGCGTGATTTCCGGTTTTCTTATTCTTTCCTATTATAGTGTGATTGCCGGCTGGGCAATGGCTTATGTACCGAGAATGGCTGCAGGCACTTTTGTCGGACTTGATGCTCAAGCGGTGAATAGCGTTTTTTCAAATCTGGTCAGCAACCCGGAGACCTTAATTGCCTGGCATACACTCTTTCTCTTTATGACCATGGTCGTCGTGGCCAAAGGTGTTAGGGGAGGTCTTGAGAAAGCGGTGACTTATCTTATGCCAATGTTATTTCTTTTATTGGTGATTTTGATTTTTTATGCCATGGGTACAGGACACTTTAGCGAAGGTTTGTCCTATTTATTTAACCCTGATTTCAGCAAAATTACTACCGAAGGTGTTTTGAGTGCAATGGGCCATGCTTTTTTCACCTTGAGTCTGGGAATGGGGGCGATTATGGTTTATGGATCTTATCTGCCAGCTCATACATCCATCGCCAAAGCTTCAATCCTGGTTGCTGTTATGGATACACTGGTGGCTTTATTGGCGGGTATGATTATATTCCCTATCGTTTTTGCCAATGCATTAGAACCCGGTGCCGGGCCCGGGCTTATATTTAAAACCTTGCCTTTAGCATTTGGCCAAATGGATTATGGCACTCTTTTTGGTACATTATTTTTTATATTACTGGTTTTTGCCGCATGGACATCCAGTATTTCCTTAATTGAGCCGGCCATTACCTGGGGCATGAAAACATTTCAAATCTCGCGAATTAAAACCTCGGTGATTTCAGGAATTTTAGTCTGGTTTATGGGCCTGTTCACGGTATTTTCTTTTAATCTTGCCAGTGATGTTACTATTTCTTCAGTGATTTCAACTCAGTATGGAGAATTTGTAATCCTCAAAGATGCCACTGCTTTTGATTTTCTTGATTATTTAACTTCAAACATTATGTTGCCCTTAGGTGGTTTAATGATTGCTATCTATGCCGGGTGGCTTATGAAACAAGAGTATTCTCGTGAAGAATTAAGCGTTGGTAGTTTCTGGTTTCCTATCTGGTCCATTCTCGTTCGTTATGTCGCACCTATTATGGTTATCATTGTCTTTTTAAATGCGATGGGTGTTGTGGCATTTGTACGCAGCATTATGGGTGTGTAAATTGTGACTTGCATTAATAAAACGGCTTTAATCCCCTATAGTGCAGCTAAAATGTATGAATTAGTCGCTGATGTTGATAGCTATCAGCACTTTTTACCCTGGTGCGGCGGCTCAAAAATTCTTAGTCAAACAGATGATGAAGTACAGGGTCAGGTAAGAATTCAACATCTTGGAATGGATAAAACATTCACTACCTTAAATAGATTACAGAAAAATAAGATGATTGAAATGAGGCTGATTGACGGCCCGTTTAAACAATTGCAGGGGTTTTGGCGTTTTGATGCTCTGGAAGAAAACGGCTGTAAAATTTCTCTGGATCTGGAATTTGAGTTTTCCAATAAGATCATGAGCATGGCCTTTGGTCCAATTTTTAGCCAGATTGCGAATAGTATGGTCGATGCCTTTTGTAAAAGAGCCATTGCTATTTATAAATAATCCTAAATTAATCAGTTGAATCGTAGCGAGAGCGATCAAGGTGCTGTAGATTCAAGGCTTTGCAGGTTATTTTGGATTTATTCGCACCCCAAGGGCACTTCCTTCGGGGCGTAGTCACCCTACGGGTGAATTCAAAATGCTCTGAAAAGTCTTGAAGATTCAGTGCCTTGGACGCTTGCAGTAGGTTCAACTGATTTATTTAGGATAATATGCTGATTAGATACGGATTGAATTAATATTTGTCGGAGAGAGTTGTGGGTAACACACTGATGAAAAGTGAAATGATAACGGATGTTAGTCCGCGACAGATTATTGTCGAAGTGGCTTATGCTATACCGGCTTCACAGCTTATTTTTACGGTAGAAGTTGATGAAAACGCAACGGTTGAAGATGCTATTTTAGCTTCAGGGATATTAGAGGAGTTTCCTGAAATTGATCTTAAAGTGAATAAAATAGGTGTGTTCAGCAAGCTGACTAAGCTGGATAAACCATTGCAGCATAAAGACCGGATTGAAATTTATCGAAAATTAATTGCCGATCCTAAAGCTGTTAGAAAACAACGTGCTGCTGAAGGTAAAAAAATGAAAAAAGGGACGTAGGATTTTAGTTTATAAGTTTACCAACTTACCAACTTACCAACTTACTCCCCACTTGTCTGTGGTGAGGTTTCGATCGTACCTGGAGCAATTTCTCCTTCACCACGAGCACCCACTGGCGTATCACCAGTGCTAGGTATACCGCGTTGTTCGTCTGTCCAGGAAAAGAAGTCAACTAATCGGCCCCAATAGCCTTTTTCTTCCTCTTCATCACCCTCATAATCCTCTAGAGGCACGACAACGATTTCGGTTGTGCTATGGGTTATGTCTGCTTTTTCTCCAGGTCGAAAAGTACCTTGAATATTGACGAGTTTACCACCTTCATTAAAGTAGAGAGTAGCTTGTTTCTTAACGACTTCACCATAACCGGGTTTAAAGCGATAAAGATAATCCCAGCGATTCGCATGAAAGGAATCATCCAGCATTGGGGTACCCATAAGAAAACGAACTTGTTGTTTGTCCATTCCCGGGCGTAACTGGTTTATCTGATCCTGTTCGATCACATTCCCTTGCGGGACATCGACTTTATGGACTCTTGGCAGACCGATATCAGAAAGATCGGGTGCCCAGGTACAAGATGTCAGAAGAAAAACAACAGGAATCAAACTGGTAATAATAATATTTCGCATTTCTATAATGATTTCTTTATTTAAATAGGTATACTATTGATATTCATTGACATCAGTCAGAGATTCTTAAATTGGCTCCATAAGATGCTTTGAAATTTATCGTTATCTGAATGTGTTTATGTGGAGGAATAATACAATATTCTTATCATAAAAGCACCTGCAGAATTTAACAAAGGTCGTAATTTAGGCTAAATAGTCTATTTTTAAACAATAAAGAATTACAAATTAAAGGTTCATATTTGTGAATAATCAGGATTTAAAAAAAGTAGGTCTCAAGGCAACGCTTCCACGCCTGAAAATTCTTGAATTATTAGAAACAGTCGAATCCCGGCACATGAGTGCTGAAGATGTTTATAAAAAATTACTGGAAATGGGTGATGATGTTGGTCTGGCAACCGTTTATCGTGTACTCACACAATTTGAATCAGCCGGTTTAGTTTCACGGCACCATTTTGACGGCGGCCATTCGGTTTTTGAGTTAAATCAGGGTGCACATCATGATCACTTAGTGTGTGACCAATGCGGTAAAGTTGAAGAGTTTCTGGAAGAGACTATTGAGCATTGTCAGCACAAAGTGGCTGAAAAATTCGGCTATAAAATGACCGATCACAGCCTTTATATTTATGGTATTTGTCCCAGCTGTCAGAAAGAAAATAAAGAGACAGACTCCTAGCCAGTAACCTGTTTACGCATTTCTCTGGCGTGAGAACGGGTCTGTTCGGTGATTGTCACCCCGCCCATCATACGCGATAACTCTTCAACTCGTTGTTCTTCATCTAATAGACTGATACTGGTAGCGGTTTTCTTATCATCACTTTGTTTATAAACGTTGAGATGCTGGTGTGCTTGTGAAGCGACCTGAGCCTGATGTGTGACACATAAAATTTGCGAGTTAGTGCCCAGCAATCTGAGTTTATTGCCTACCATCTCGGCAATACCACCGCCTATGCCGACATCGACTTCATCAAAAATAAGTGTCGGAATATCGCTGAATTGAGCGGTGACTACCTGAATGGCCAGGCTAATGCGTGACAGCTCACCACCAGAAACAACTTTGGATAATGGCCGTAAAGGCTGCCCCGGATTAGTGGTAACATGAAATTCCACAACTTCCATGCCATGTAGTTGCGGCTGTTCAGAATCAGAAGCTAATAATTTTATTTCAAAGACACAGCGCTCCATTCCCAATTCATGGATATGCTTTATGACTTGTTCAGCCAATAGCCCTGAAGCTTTAGTACGTGTCTTGCTCAGTTTTTTTGCTAACTTAAAATAGTCTGTTTTTGCAGCTTCAACTTCTGCCAGTAAGGTTTCCAGACGGTCATCGGCATTTTCTAATTGTTCTAATTCTCTTTTCAGAGTTTCAGTGTGAGCAAATAATTCATGGGTTTCAATGCGATGTTTACGTGCCAGATCATAAATACTACTGATGCGATTGTCTAACCACTGCAAATGGGCAGGATCAAGCTCTAAAGAATCCAGATAATGGCGCAATTCTGAACTGGCTTCATCGACCTGTATCAAGGCATTATCGAGCATTTCTGAAATCGGCTTTAAAGTATTATCTAACTCAGACAAGCCTTGTAGTTCACTAATGCTATGGCTTAACAGATGATTAATACTATTTTGTTCATCTTGTGCTAATTGAAAGTGTATGCTCTGGGAGGTTTCTATTAAGCGGTTAGCATTACTGAGTTTACGATGCTCCTCTTCCAGACCGGGCAACTCATTTTCCTGAAGTTCGAAATCACTGAATTCCTGTACCTGAAAACGTAACAGATCGAGTTTAGCATCACGTTCAGAGGTATCTTGTTTTAGTGTTTGATAGTCGGAGGATTTTTTCTTCCACTGTTGATAGCACTGATTCAGTTCTTTACGTAACGCAGTGATGCCGGCAAAATTATCCAGCAATATGCGCTGCTCATCATTTTTCAGCAGGGCCTGATGAGTATTCTGACCATGGATATTGACGAGTTTTTCACCCAGTTCACGCAATAGCTGCAGAGGAATGGGCTGACCATTGATAAAACCTCTGGAACGGCCTTTGGCACTAATGGTGCGCCGGATCAGACATTCGCCTTCACTGTCTAACTCATTATCCTGCAGCCACTGCTCAATACTGGGATCCTGAAGATCAAATTCGGCTGCGATATCAGCTCGCTCAGCCCCATGACGGATAGCAGAGGCTTCAGCTCGATCACCCAGAACAAGCCCCAAAGCATCAATTAGAATTGATTTTCCGGCACCGGTTTCACCAGTTAACACGCTCAGGCCGGAATTAAGTTCTAAATCAAGTGAATCAACAACAGCAAGGTTCTTTATAGTTATGTGATTAAGCATAGTCGGTCATTAAGTTATCAGAGATTAGTTTCTCAATTTCTCACCCCAGCGCAATTTAGCTCTGAGGATTTCAAAGTAATCGTAGTCTTTAGGATGTAAAATAGTAATATGTTTGGGATGACGCATGATTTTAACATGATCACCCGGCAAAAGATTAAAATTAATCTGTCCATCATAGGTCACTTGTGCCTGAGTGGAAAAACGATCACTGACAACGATATCAATTTCACTTTCTCCCGAGATTACGACAGGGCGATTACTCATGGTATGGGGGCAAATTGGCACCAGTTCCATAACATTTAGTGAGGGATATAAAATTGGACCGCCGCCAGACAATGAATAGGCTGTTGACCCTGTGGGTGTGGAAATAATCAAGCCGTCGGCATGCATGGAGTGCATGAATTTATTATCAATATAGGTTTCTATTTCAATCATACGTGCCACATCAGCTTTGTGTATGACGACATCATTAAAGGCATTGCCGCCGCCAAAATAATCACCATCACGCTCGATTTCACTGATAATTAAAAAACGATTTTCTTCGGTATACTCTCCGGCCAATATTTCATCAAGCGCTTTATGCACATCAATAGCACATAAGTCGACCAGGAATCCTAAATGCCCCAGATTGATCCCTAACAGCGGTACACCAAAGCCGACCAGACTTCTGGCCGCACTTAATAAGGTGCCGTCACCACCGACGATAATAACTAAATCACAGCGTTCACCAAGTTGTGCACGTGAGACGGACTCCATTTCATGAGCGGAAAAAACCATAGCCGTACTTTCATCCAGCAATACTTCACGGTCATTGCTTAAAAAGTATTCGTGTAAACTTACCAATGCGTCGCCTACACTGGGATCGGCATATTTACCTATGAGGCCAATAGTTTTAAATATTCTTTTTTGTTCGACGTCAGTCATATTTCGCTCACTGCAAATAAGGTCTGTTCAGAGTTATGAAATTAGCACAAAAAGAGAGGAAACAAAACAGGCATTTCTATTTACATGAGTTTTATATGAACAATCATTTGAATTTTGACTTGAAACTACAAAACTCAGCCTTATGTAGGTCACTAGGGTCTTAAGTTAATCAGAAAGCCAATAAAAACTAATCATAGCGACTAAAAATGTGACTAAAAACCAACTCTTCGATGATCGTACCAGTCAACTGATGAAAGTACTGGTTGAATCCTACATAAGTGATGGCTTGCCTGTAGGTTCTAAAGCGCTGGTTGAATCATCTGGTTTAAAAGTCAGTCCGGCAACAGTACGTAATGTGATGTCTGATTTAGAGAAAATGGGACTTATCCATGCACCACACACCTCTGCCGGTCGAATACCTACGGTACAGGGTTATCGATTATTTGTTTATTCATTACTCTCGGTTAAACAACCGGATCAGTCATTGCTCAAGCAAGTTGCTTCACATATTAAGGACAG
>WTAX01000405.1 GCA_013139395.1 Gammaproteobacteria bacterium
AGCAAATTTTTGCAGCAGATCAGGATAGTTTGCGCCCAGTGGTTCTAACCACAAAGGCATGGTTAAGACGACGACTGAGAAAATCAGCATAACAAACATATCATTTTTTATTGTAGGTGCTTTCATAATTAGTCCTCCATTACCCCTTCACGCCCTAATAAACCTCGGGGCCTGACCAATAGAACAACCACGGCAACCAGATAAATAATAATCTGGTCAATACCGGGGATAATGGATTTTATTTCATTCATTGAAGCAAATGACTGCAGCATACCGAGTAAGAATCCAGCAGCCACAGCACCACCTAAGGAGCCCATACCACCGACAACAACCACCACAAAGGATAACACCAGAAAATCCATACCCATATGATAATCAGGCGGCAGAATGGGAGAATACATCACCCCTGCCAGACCCGTCACTACTGCGGCCAGACCGAAAACAACGGTAAATCGTCGCTCAACATCAATGCCCAGCATACCAACCGTTTCTCTATCCATCATCCCGGCACGCACAACCATACCGTATGTGGTGTAATTTAAAAAAGCAAAAACACCCGTAATTATCATACCGGAAAAAGCCAGATAAATGAGTCGCCACCAGGGATAAACAACAGACTCACCTAAGCCGATTAACACACCGATAGGTGCAGTGCCGGAAACAATTTCCGGTGCCGGAGTAGGGATAGGGTTAGCACCATAGATTGATTTTACAATCTCCTGTATAACAATCGCTAAACCAAAAGTGACCAGAATCTGCTCTGCATGAGTGCGTTTGTAGAAGTGTCGGATCAGGCCGCGTTCCATTATCAGGCCGATTAACAGCATCACCGGTATGGCAAAGAGAATGGACAGCGGTACTGAGTAGTCAATAATGGTGGTACCAAAATCGCCAAACCATATTTCCAGATAGGGTTGTTCTTTGAAGGCATCAAAAAAGGTAATGCTTTCATCTTTCACTTGTTTTGACATAGTCAATAATTTTTGAAAGGTGACCGAACAAAAAGCCCCCAGCATAAATAATGCACCATGGGCAAAGTTGACAACACCAAGCGTACCAAAAACAAGAGTCAGGCCAAGCGCAATAAGTGCATAAGCCCCCCCTTTGTCTAGCCCGTTGAGTATCTGGAGAAAGATTGCATCCATTGTATTACTACTCTTTTAATTGGAGGGTTGTTGAAAAATACTTATCCATAAATGTTTTTCTCAAAGCATTTATGGATAAGTACTACTTAAAATACTAATTAAGGTATCTAATGCAGGATAAGCTAGAGTAAGGAATAAATTCCAACTCTACCTAAATAAAAAGCAGTACAGAATAAAATCCTGTACTGCTTCTTCTCTAAAACTCAGAGTAACACATTAAACCTTATAAGGGCCTAATTCACCACCAAAGATCTTGGCGTCGTATTCCACTTGTGAGCGAGGTACTTCCTGAACAATCTCAAGCAGGTCAAACTGACTGGTTGGATTTTCGTTACCACGAACAACCAGAACGTCTTTAAAGCACTGGTGATCTTCTGCACGATATTCAGTTGCACCATTACCCATGCCGTCAAATTTGAAGCCTTCTAATTGCTTGATAACTTCAGGTGGGTAGAAGGTACCGGCCATTTCACAGGCATTGGCATATAACAGAGTTTGTACATAACAGGTATGAGCTGCCTGTGATGGTGGGAAACCATACTCAGAACCAAAAGATTTAACAAAGGCTTTTGAACCTTCATCTTTTAGTGCCCAGTTCCAGTTAGTGGTACCTAAAATACCTTTAAGGTTTTTACCAGCACCCTGTGCCATCAGGCGAGAGTATAAAGGTACAATAATTTCAAATGTTTTGCCGTTAACTTCTTTATCTCTTAAGCCGAACTGAACAGCCTGAGTTAATGAGTTAATCATATCCTTACCATAGTGGTTAAGAATAAGTGTATCAGCACCAGAGTTTAAAATCGGTGTGATATATTGAGAGAAGTCGCCGGCGCCAACTGGCGTTTTAACGGTCTTAATGGTTTTCCAGCCCAGAGCTTCAGTGGTTTCTTTGATTGATTCTTCCTGTGTCCAGCCCCAGGTATAATCAGCTGTCAGATGATAAACACTGCGATCAGTACCCATTTCTTTTTTCAATACGGGTCCCAGTGCAGCACCGGACATTTTTGCATTGAAGAAATGACGGAAACCATAACGACGCTTGTCTTTACCCGTGGTGTCATTTGAATGAGTCAGGCCAGCCATAAAGATAACGCCCATTTCCTGTGCCAGTGATTGTACTGCGATAGCCACACCAGAAGATGAACCACCAGAAAACATGATGACACCGTCTTTTTCAATCATACGCTTGGCAGAAGCACGAGCCGCATCTGATTTGGTTTGGGTATCACCGGTGACGTATTCGACTTTCTTACCTAAAACACCATTGCCTTTAAGGCTTAATGGCTTCATGGTATTCATTAAGCCGCCATCGCCTTCACCGTTAAGGTGTTTAACAGCCAGTTTGAATGCACGTAATTCGTCAGCGCCTTCATCTGCATAAGCACCGGTTTGAGGTACATTGAAGCCCAACTTAATACTTGCTGCTTTGCCGGGATTATTTCTGAAAGTTTCTTCTGCCCAGGCACCACGGCTGAAGAACATTGGCATTGCACCGGCAGCTGAAAATGCGCCAGCAGCTTTCATTACGTCACGACGTGACCAGCCTGCTGAATTTTTCTTATCACTCATTCTGTTTCCCTCATTATTGTCTCTTGAATCTTAGCGCTCAAGAGTTGATTATTAAGCGGTTATTTTCAGCGTTTAAATCACTGAACACTCAATATTACTCGCCATCAGAAATACAATATTGGTACAGTAAATTTCTGTAGTTGTTTGCGTTATCATTTGTAGCGATTTTTGTGCCACATTACTTTTATATTAAAAATCAACCGCTTAATATGTTTTTATTATTTTTTTATTAGGCTTTTGTAACTTTTCGTAACAAAAATCGTGTATTAAAGTAACACTTTTATTTGTTAAGCAGACGAATTAAACGAAAACCCCAGTTATTATTGCAAAAATCTGGGTAGGAAATATTTCTTGCGCTACTGGTTAACCAGTTGGCTTTATTATACCAACTGCCGCCGCAAAGTATAAATTCATCCCCTTTACAGGATGAAGTCCATTCCCAGACATTACCATGCATATCATAAAGATCCCAGGGATTGGCCAATCGTGGGCCGGGACTCGGCATGGTTTTACCCGTAGCCATTACCATCATTCTGGGATCAGGGATATCGCCATACCAATAATTGGTAACGGTCTTAGCACGACAGGCATATTCCCACTGTTCTTCTGTAGGCAACTGACAATTCCAGCCTGTTTGTTCTGATAACCAGCGAGCATAATCCCTGGCATTTTGGTAATTGATGTTAATAACGGGGCGGTTTTCTCGTCCCCAACCATTATCACCCGGTGGTTGCTGGCTGAGCGATGCACAATACAAATCATACATTTCAAAGGTAACCGGAGTGCTTAGCATTGCAAAAGCAGCGATCTTTGTTTCTTGCCCTGCATGATAAAAAAATCCCTCCGGAATTTCTGACCAGTTAGCATCACAAATTTTATAATGTGCATAAAATTCATTTTGTTTTTTGTTTTGTATTTCGTTCTCTGTTTCAATATGCTTTGCTAATAATTCCGATAATTGTTCAGAGTCAGTGCCGCTTTTTTTGAGACAATCTTCTAGTTGACTATTTTTTTGCGCAAGCGATTGTTCCAGTTCAATAATTTTATGTTTTAACCAGCTTATTTCTGGTGCAGGATCAGTCGTGTTCATGGTGTGCAATGGTCTGAGTCTATATTAACGAATCGTTTTAGAAATAAAGTCATGAAAAGTGGTACTTTGCTGCATTAAATATTCAAAATGGCTATATTTCAGTTTATAACAAATAGTGCTTTTTATAGCTCTGTGCTGAAAAAATACGGCTCTTTTACTGAGCAGTGCGGCAAT
>WTAX01000492.1 GCA_013139395.1 Gammaproteobacteria bacterium
TACCACCTTCATACACGAGTTGAAGGCTGGGTTGAGAAACTGGTTGTAAAAGCAACAGGGGAGGTGGTTAAAAAAGGTCAAAAGTTATTTGAACTTTATAGTCCTGCTTTAGTGAATGCACAGGAAGAGTATGTCACTGCTTTGAAAAGTAATAATCGAATTTTAATTAAAGCATCAAAAGGTCGCCTGATATCACTCGGTATTAGCCCCGGACAAATCAAACAATTGGGAAAAACCCGTAAAATCCAGCAACGTATTTCTTACTATGCCCGGCACGATGGTTTTATTCAGGACATGAAGATCCGCGAAGGTATGTTTGTTAAACCGTCTATGGATGTTCTGACAACGGGGCAAATTGATACCATTTGGGTAATAGCTGAGGTTTATGAACGTCAAAGTGGTTGGGTAAAAAAGGGGCAGACTGTTGATATGATGGTTGAGGCTTATCCGGATAAAACATGGAAAGGGATTGTTGATTATATCTATCCTGTTCTCGACGGTAAAACCCGCACGCTGCGAGTACGGATTCGTTTTAATAATCCCGGGCAACTATTAAAACCCAATATGTTTTCACGTTTAATTATTCATAGTAGTTTTGACAAAAATTCTTTATTTGTTAAGCGAGAAGCAATTATTCGTAATGGTCAGATGGAGCGTGTTGTTAAAGCATTAGGAGAGGGCAAGTTTCAGTCAGTGGCAGTTAAAACGGGAAGTGAAAGCGGGGATTATATTGAGATAATAAAGGGCCTTGATGAAAATGATCAGATTGTTACTTCAGCACAATTTTTAATTGATTCAGAGTCAAGCTTAACGGCATCGTTTGCACGCATGGAAGAGCCGGAGACTCTGGAGGCTAATAAAACAAATAATTCTAATGAGCCGAATAATAAGGTTTGGATAGATGGGCAGATAATGGATATTATGCAGGCTCATAATATGCTGACGATTCAACATGAAGCTGTGAAGGCCTGGGGCTGGCCTGATATGTTAATGGATTTTCCGGTGATTAAGACAATTGATGTCACTATTTTAAAAGAACAACAAAATATCCATTTTTTAGTTGAGAAACATGATGATGGCTCAATTGAACTGATAGAAATAGAGGGTTTGTAATGATAGCCTCAATTGTTCACTGGTCCATTAAAAACCGATTTTTTGTTATATTATCCACCTTAATTCTTCTGGGTTATGGTATTTATTCAGTCAAACAAACGCCTATTGATGCCATTCCTGACTTGTCAGATGTTCAGGTTATCGTAAAAACTTCATTTCCTGGACAAGCACCACAGGTGGTTGAAGATCAAGTGACCTACCCACTAACGACCGCCATGTTATCTGTACCCAAAGCAGTGACCGTACGCGGCTATTCATTTTTTGGTGATTCCTATGTTTATATTATCTTTGAAGAGGGCACCGATCTCTACTGGGCTCGTTCAAGAGTATTGGAATATTTGAGTCAGGTTGCCTCATCCTTGCCTTCAAATGCGGTCTCACAATTAGGGCCTGATGCGACTGGAGTCGGTTGGGTTTATGGTTATGCATTGGTTGATAAAACCGGAAAAACTGATATTAGTCAATTGCGAAGTCTACAGGACTGGTTTTTAAAATATGAATTACAAACCGTTCCAGGTGTTTCTGAAATTGCCACTATTGGCGGCATGGTTAAACAATATCAAATAATTGTTGATCCAGAAAAATTGAGAGCCTATGACATCCCTTTAAGCCTAATTAAGACCGCTGTGAATAGGGGAAACCAGGAAGCTGGTGCCTCTGTGGTTGAAATGGGAGAAGCGGAATATATGGTGACGGCAACCGGGTATCTTTCCAGCGTAGACGATATTAAAAAAATCCCTCTTGGACTTAATGCTAATGGTACACCTTTGCAGTTAAAAAATGTTGCTGATGTTATTACGGGCCCACAAATGCGTCGTGGCATTGCTGAACTGAATGGTGAAGGGGAGGTTGTCGGCGCATACGTGGTCATGCGTTTTGGTGAAAATGCTCAAAAAACCATTGAATTAATCAAGAAAAAACTGGATGAGCTCAAGAAAGGTTTACCTGAAGGGGTTGAAATCGTCACCACCTATGATCGTTCCACCTTAATTAATCATGCCGTTGAAAACTTGTATGAGAAGCTAATAGAAGAATTTATTGTTGTAGTTTTGATCTGTGCCGTCTTTCTGTTTCACTTTCGTTCCTCAATGGTCATTATTATTAGTTTACCCATTGGTATTCTGGGTGCTTTTATTATTATGCATGCACAGGGTCTTAATGCCAATATTATGTCTCTGGGGGGAATTGCGATTGCTATTGGAGCCATGGTCGACGGCGCTATTGTTATGGTAGAAAATGTGCATAAGCACATTGAGAAAACACCTTTAACTGACAATAATCGCTGGCAAATTATTGCAGAAGCATCCGTTGAAGTGGGACCTCCTCTGTTTTTTTCATTGTTGATCATTACCATGAGCTTTTTACCTGTTTTCTCATTGGAAGCACAGGAAGGAAAAATGTTTGCGCCTCTGGCATTTACAAAAACCTATGCTATGGCAATGGCTGCGGGCTTATCAATCACATTAGTTCCTGTTCTTATGGGCTATTTTGTACGGGGGAAAATCCTTCCAGAACACAAAAATCCTGTCAATCGTTTAGTGAGCTGGATTTATAACCCCATTATAAAAACCGTTCTGGATGCGCCTAAGACAACGTTTTTTCTTGCGGGAATTGTATTGGTTATTGGATTGTGGCCAGCAACACAAATTGGCAGTGAGTTCATGCCGCCTCTGGACGAAGGTGATTTGATGTATATGCCAACGACTTATCCCGGAATTTCAATTGGCAAAGCCAGAGAACTGCTGCAACAAACGGATAAGTTGATTAAAACACTTCCTGAAGTGAAGAGTGTCTTTGGAAAAATTGGACGTGCAGAAACTGCGACCGATCCCGCACCACTGACGATGATTGAAACTCTTATCCAGTTAAAACCTAAAAGTGAATGGCGTGAAGGTGTGACAACTGACAGCTTACGAAGAGAGCTGGATCAACTGGTTAAATTTCCAGGTTTAACTAATGCCTGGGTTATGCCCATTAAAACTCGAATTGATATGCTGGCCACCGGAATTAAAACACCCGTTGGAATTAAGGTTTCCGGCCCGGATTTAAAAGAAATTGAAAAGGTCGGCAAGCGTCTGGAACAGGTGCTTAAAAATATTCAAGGCACGGCATCAGTCTACTCTGAACGGGTTGCTGGGGGGCGTTACATCAAAGCTGATATTGACCGTGATAAAGCGGCACGTTACGGCTTGAATATTGCCGATGTACAACAGGTGATTATGACGGCAATAGGGGGTATGCAGATTTCTCAATCTGTTGAAGGACTGGAACGTTACCCCATTAACGTGCGTTATCCTCAAACCTACCGTGACTCAGTAGAAAAAATACGATTACTGCCACTGGTCACCAAAAATAATCAGCGTATTGCTCTGGCAGATGTGGCTGACATAAAAGTTGTCGATGGGCCACCTGCGATTAAGAGTGAAAATGCCCGTTTGAATGGCTGGACTCTGGTCGACATTGATGGACGTGATCTGGGTTCTTATGTTGCAGAAGCACAAAGAGTCGTTGCTGAACAGGTTAAATTACCGGCGGGCTATGCTATTGCATGGTCAGGACAGTATGAATATATGATCAGAGCTCAAGAACGCCTGACCATCGTGGTGCCGCTGACGCTGGGTATTATCGTGTTACTGCTTTATATTAATTTTCGTAACATAATTGAAGTAATGATCATCATGGGTACTTTGCCATTTGCATTGATAGGAGGATTCTGGCTGATATATCTTTTAAAATACGATATGTCTGTTGCTGTCGGAGTGGGTTTTATTGCCCTGGCCGGAGTTACGGTGGAGATAGGGGTCCTGATGCTGGTCTATCTCAATCAGGCGTATGCTCAGCTTTCCCATAAGGTACAGCAGGAAAACCGCTGCTTATCGACTGATGATGTGAAACACGCTGTACTGGAGGGTGCCGGGAAACGAGTTCGCCCTATCATGATGACCGTTGCTGCTATTGTGGCTGGCCTGATACCAATTATGTTTGGTGAAGGTACCGGTTCTGAAGTGATGCAGCGTATTGCCGGTCCCATGATTGGCGGTATGCTCAGCTCATTGGTTTTAACCCTATTGGTTATTCCTGCTGTCTATTATTTATGGAAATCAGTGACCCTGGATAAATGCCGGACACATAAAAACAACAAGGGGAAACAATAATCATGAGCTACAGCAAAGTGGTGATCATTCTAAATATATCCGACTATGAACTCATTAATGATGAGATCAATAAACTCAATATTCCCGGTATTTCTATCAGCAATGTTAAAGGCTTTGGAGATTATGTTAATGAATTCAATCCTCATGGTCTGAGTAATAGTTTAAAAATTGAAATTTATACCAGTTCAGAACAAGCTGAAAATATTGCAAAGGTTTTATCAGAGCTGGCAAATAAAATGACGGAGGGAGGCGGAGTGGTCGCTATCGAACCAGTATCAAAATTAATGAATGTTAAAAAGTTGGAATTAATTTAAATCACTTCGCGGATTAATACCAAATTTAGTCTTAGCTGGAGGAATGAAAGATGACCCGTTTATTTTAGATTTGCAGTGGAATATGATTGCTTATCATAAGGTTTTTTCTATTGACTCCGAACTAATAAAAAACGTCCTGAAGCTATGGTATAACATCTTTATGCAAATGTGCTAAACGTCGATTATATTCATCTTCATTAATTTTACCTTCTGCAAAACGTTGCTCTAAAATCTCCGTTGCTGTTGGGTGGCTTTGATTTCCTTTATGTGAATTATTTTCTATATCCTTACGATTAATTAATACGGAGTATAACCAAACGAAAAGAACAAGTAATAAAATCCAGAATATCCAGTGTGCACCATAACCCATTGTGAAATTAAATCCATCCCCCATCATTATCTTGTCCTCATAAATTGAATGCTTAAACTATATCAAGAATGATACTTCTACATGTGATCATAAACTAACTATGACATAGTTTGATTGCACCAGCCTTACACGAAGATTAAATATATTTAATGTTCGTGTAAGGCTGGTGAAATGGAGCCTGGTGTATACTT
>WTAX01000291.1 GCA_013139395.1 Gammaproteobacteria bacterium
AATTCAATTACATCAAGATTTAAGCTATAATTAATTTCAATAATATAATTTTGAGGGAAATCTCATGAGAATTAATAAATTACTACTTGCCGGCACAATAACAATGATGGCTATAAGCTTAAATGCCAATGCATGGTGGGCTGGTTCCTGGGAAGAAAGGAGCTACGATTCAAGTTATGACTCTGATACACCTGCTTCAGAAGACAATAACAATACGTTCTCACAAACTAATTACAATCAGCAGCAATTTGATGCCTATAGAAAGTACCAGAATGAGATAAAAGCAATACATAGGGAGTATCAGAACCAGGCCAGGGAAGCGGATAAAGCTTATCAGGAACAAATGAGACAATGGTACAAAAACTAGCAGCAAGTGAGCGCAGAGCAATTAGGAAGGGGTCGGAGTCAAATGGCTTAACGCATGAGCTTTAACTATTAATTTTATACTTTTTGCCATTTGACTCCGACCCCGCTATAGAGGACTCTGGTTCTCGCTGCTAACTAAAGACTAAAACAAACTTAAATATCAGCCAGATTGCCTTTATTTTCGAGCCAGGTTCGACGATCAGCTGCTCTTTTTTTACCCAGTAACATATCCATCATCTGATAAGTCTCATCATTTTCTGCAATCGTTAGTCGCACCAGACGACGGGTATCAGGCGCAATTGTCGTTTCTCTTAACTGCAGAGGATTCATTTCACCCAGGCCTTTAAAGCGCTGTACACTGACCTTGCCTCTTATTTTTTCTGCTTCAATTCTATCTAAAATACCTTTTTTCTCTGCTTCATCCAGGGCATAAAATACCTGCTTGCCGACATCAATACGAAACAATGGCGGCATCGCCACATAAATATGACCGGCATCGACCAGTGCCTTAAAATGACGGATAAACAAAGCACAGAGTAAAGTGGCAATATGCAGACCGTCCGAATCGGCATCAGCCAGAATACACACCTTGCCGTAACGAAGATCTTTTAAATCATCAGAGCCCGGCTCTATACCGGTTGCAACAGCAATATCATGCACTTCATTAGACGCAAGAACCTGAGCAGAATCCACTTCCCAGGTGTTTAATATTTTACCGCGCAGAGGCATAATGGCTTGAAAATACCGGTCTCGAGCCTGCTTGGCAGAACCACCAGCCGAGTCACCTTCTACTAAAAACAATTCAGTTTCATTAAAATCTGATGAGGTACAATCGGCTAGTTTTCCCGGTAAAGCAGGTCCCTGAGTGACTTTTTTACGCACCACCTTCTTACTGGCCCGTATGCGCTGATTAGCCCGACTGATCACCTGCTCAGCCAGGCGTTCAGCTTCTTCGGTATGCTCATTCAGCCACAAACTAAAGGCATCTTTAACAACTCCGGAAACAAATGATGCACATTCACGCGAAGACAAACGTTCTTTCGTCTGACCGGAAAATAGCGGGTCCTGTAATTTAACAGACAGGATATAACAGCAGCTGTCCCAGATATCATCCGGTGTCAGCTTCACTCCCCTGGGCAAAAGATTGCGAAACTCACAAAATTCCCGAATGGCTTCGGTTAAGCCCGTGCGAAAGCCATTAACATGCGTGCCGCCCTGGGCTGTGGGGATCAGGTTGGCATAGCTTTCCATAATCGGTGTACTATCACCACTTTCACCTTCTTTATTCAGCCAGACTACAGCCCATTCAGCCTGCTCATTATTACCTTCCAGATGTCCGGTAAAAGGGGTTTGTGGAATACATTCCCGACCATTTATTTCATCAATAAGATAATCTGACAAACCATTTTCATAAAGCCAGCGTTCACTCTCACCGCTATTTTCATCTTTAAAATTAATTTCCAGACCCGGGCATAATACGGCTTTAGCCTTCAAACCATGTTTCAGACGGCGCACTGAAAATTTAGTAGTGTCAAAGTATTGTTTATCCGGCCAAAAACGCACCATAGTACCCGTGTTACGTATGCCTACTTCACCAACCACTTCCAGATCCTGAGTTTTATCGCCGCCGGAAAAGGCCATGTGAAATTCTTCACCCTTTCTTCTTACCCAGATTTCCAGTTTGACCGACAAAGCATTAACAACTGAAACACCAACACCATGCAAACCGCCGGAAAATTGATAATTATCATTAGAAAACTTGCCGCCGGCATGCAGACGGGTCAGGATAAGCTCAATACCGGGAATTTGTTCTTCCGGATGAATATCAACCGGCATACCGCGGCCATCATCTTTAACTGATAATGAACCATCTTTATAGAGTACGACATCAATACGATGAGCAAAACCTGCCATTGCTTCATCGACACTATTATCAATAACTTCCTGAGCCAGATGATTGGGACGTTCTATCTGGGTATACATACCCGGGCGTCTTTTTACCGGTTCAAGACCATTTAGAACTTCAATATCCTGTGCATCGTAGGATTTTGTTAGCATTTATTATTTAACCTTATTTGAATATTTTAATATAAGCTTCTGGTTTAAAAACACCTTTTAGCGTATAATGTGCCGTCATTAATTCCAGAAATTTTATGCCATATATTAACGCTTGGCAAATTTCAGTAAACCTTATTTGAACACTTAACCCTAGAATAATCAGTTGGCATCGTAGCGAAACAGTCTTAGGTGCTGGAGATTAAGGGTTTTACAGGTTATTTTGACTTTATTCGTAGTCACCCTAATGGGTGAAGTTAAAATATTCTGGAAAGCCCTTAAGATTCAGTGCATAAGGCTGTTGCAGTAGATGCCAACTGATTTTTCTAGGTTAACTTAAACATTGGTTTAATCGCCCCTCTAACCTCTGTTTATTTCTAAATCCATTTTAGCAAAGCCAGAACTCATGCATAGTCTAACATTTTTATTATTGTTACCCGTTATTGGCGCAATAATCATCAGCATACTACCCAGTCAATCGCCCTTGATACGCAAAACGGCTATCATAACAGCCGCCTTAACTCTTATCTATGCCGCCAGTTTTATTCTTGGCTTTGACACCAGCAGCAGCGCCATGCAATTTAGTAAAATTGTCCCGTGGAATACCCGATTGGGGACATCATTTGCACTGGGCATTGACGGTATTTCCTTTCCGATGGTGTTATTAGCAACCTTATTAAGTTTTATTGCCATTATTGCATCACGCAGCATAACTGATCATACCAAAGGCTATTATCTGCTGATGTTATTGCTTGAAGCCGCCATGCTGGGTGTTTTTATGGCTCAGGACTGGTCACTGTTTTATGTCTTCTGGGAACTGACTCTTATCCCGTTATTTTTTCTTATTGACCGCTGGGGCGGTAAGCGCCGCAGCATGGCATCACTGAATTTTGTTCTTTACACCATGGGCGGCTCTGTCTTTATGCTGCTTAGCCTGCTGGTTTTATTTGATGCCACTCCCGGACATTCTTTTGCCATGGATGCCATGCTTGAAGGCGCTCGCGCCCTACCCAGGGAGACCCAGGTGTTAATTTTTCTGGGATTTTTGGTCGGCTTCGGGGTGAAAATGCCGATATTCCCTATTCATGGCTGGCTGCCGCTGGCTCATGTTGAAGCACCCAGCCCGGTGAGTATTTTACTCTCCG
>WTAX01000341.1 GCA_013139395.1 Gammaproteobacteria bacterium
AATTTTGTGCTGCAATTTACCTTCAGGGTAAATGGTTGATGCTGCGGCTTCATCGGGTAAATAACAATCTCCGGGAGCATGGCACATAATCCCTTCTTTATTCCAGGGCATTTTTTTGTACATGGCAATATGATCAAAACCATATATCGGGTATTTGATGATTTCAAAATAGGGGGAGTAATCAAAATCTTTTGGTGTGAACATTCTGGCGTTACGCATATAAAGATTATATCGACCGCTTTGCAATTGCTCGGTTACGGGTAACACAGGAAATTGAATTTCCTGAAATGCTTCTGCAATCATACTTGAACAGACGGTATAGGTTGCTGAATCTTTTTTTTCTGTATTTAAATTGTGCATAAAAAGACTTGAACGCCAGCGACGGGGGAGGAGACTATAGGGAAATAGAAAACGGGCAAGATCAAGTAATTGTCTCACATGATATTCACTGCCTAATTTATTGATACAATATTCAATGACTTTTTTTGCATCTTTGGGGGTGATGTTGCTGGGACGACATATTCTCAGATGGTCATGGTGATATTTATTGATGGCATGCACAACAGTCCCTTCACCCAATAATGCTTCAATGATTAAGGGGGCCTGCAGATCGCCATGATAATGGGCCTGAATCTGCTTTTGTAATAATGGATTGTTAATTTCATAGAGGTGTCCGATATAGAGGGCAGAATGCGTCCACGGGCTTTGGGTGATGAGTTTAATGACTTCTGAGACACGGCTGCGACCTTCAACCAGGACAACATCACCGGGTCTGATTTCATAGCATAATTGCCTGAAATCATAAGGCGGCAAGTCAATATTGGCTTTTTCAGTATTTAACCAATTGACCATTGCACTGCGCATGCGATCCCATAATTTGACTCTTAATAAGAAAAGAAGATTAGACTTCATTTCTACCTCCCATACAACTTTTATGGCGGATTAAAACTAATGATTAGTCGCCGGGTTGCTGTTCTTAAAGATTCAAATTTTTTAATTCATTACTGCGTTTAACTTTTTTCTCGAACAAGTTTCGTGAACAAGTTTCGTGATCAATTTTCCTGATTAATGCCAGATGAGATTTTAATTATTTTTCTTAATATCTCAATAGCACCATCCATCACCGCAGTAGAGGTGTAATAGTGGGGTGAAAACCTTATATTTCCATGCCGAAAGGCACAGATGACTCTTTGAGCCATTAATTCATTGTAGAGTACCTCAGATGGTATCGTTTTATGTCTAAAAGAAACAATTCCACTTATTCTGTTAGTGCTGATATCGCTTCGTATTACGGTTTCAGGAATGGTTTCTAGTTTTTTTACCAGGTAGTTACTATTTTTGACTAATAACCGTTCAATTAATTCAATGTTTCTTTCCAGAATTAGTTTTATACTGCGGTTGAGCGCATGAATACCCAGCATATTTGGACTGCCGCATTCAAATTTTCGAGCGCTTTGAGCTTCTGACCAGGAGAGGGAATCAAAGTCAAACTGGTTTTCTACCATACGCCAGCCAAATTGCGAAGGGCGTAACTTTTTACGCAGTTCTTTTTTACAATAAAACAGCCCTAATCCCTCAGGACTCATCAGCCATTTATGACCATCGGCCATAGCAAAATCAGCATTAATCTCCTGTACGTCAAATTTTAGAGCGCCAATACTCTGGATTGCATCGACACAGTAAAGGATTTTATTTTTCTGACAATAATCACCTAATTTTTTTAAATCCATGCGATAACCATCGGCATACTGAACAGAACTAACTGATAATAAACGTGTTTTATTATTAATGGCGGCTAAAAGATTATCCTCAGGTGAATTGTGTTCACTTAAATTCTGGTACAAATCAACCCATATTATCTCAACCCCCTGTGTTGCTAAAGACTGCCATACGATGCGATTTGATGGGAATTCCTGTTTGGCTATGACGATATTATCACCCGCATTCCAGTCAAGACCATAGGCCACGAAGGATAAAGCTTCGGATGTGTTTTTAACCAGGGCAATGTCATCACTTGAAGGTGCATTAATGAGTGTCTGGATGTTTTGTCGTAATTGCTGCTCGATTTCCATCCATTTAAGATATTGAGTGGCCCCCTCATTACTATTTTCATCAGCAAAATTTTTAATTGTTTCTGCGGTACAGACTGGCCATGGCGATACCGCTGCATGATTTAAATAAAACAGCTTATTATTTAATGAAAAATCAGCTGATATGTCAGTTGCTTGCATATTTCTCTCTATAAAAAAAAGGAGCTTTGAAGAATTTTTTACAAAAAGTACTAAAAAAATACTTTTATTTGGTGTTTATGGGTTCTAGCTATTTACATTTAGAGCATAGACTATTATAAATAGATTAGAAAATGTAGGGGGGGAACTCTATATTCAGGAGGTTGATGTATTTCTTGTATTTAAGGAATATATATATTATGGCTATTTTTTCAAATGTATTAAAAAAAATATTATTTATTATTTTTGCTGTTTTAATATGTCAAATTACATTAGCAGCATCTGATGATGATTATCTAAAACAACTTGAATTAGAGGCAGGCAATGAAATTGATGATATGCCGTCTGTCTTAGATTCCACTGAGGGTAACGATAATAGTTTGACTGTTGATGCACCAGCATCAGAGAATGAACTTATTTTAGATAAGAAAAAACTTATTGTTGATATCAATACTTTTAACTCCGCATTAAAAGAAGCTTATCCCGAGAGTTATGACCTTTATGAACAATTGAATAGCAAACAAAAAGAATCAATTTATCAGGAATTTACAAAACATAAACGTCTCTATAATTCTTCTGTAAAGGTGATTTCAGTTTATTTAGGTTCTCATTAGCACTGGTTTTCATTACTCTGGTTTAAAAAAGGTTGTATTGTATGTATAAAATTTTATCTATTAGTTGTTTATCTGTTTTAATAATGTGCTCATCATCTCTTTACGCACGAGATGTCAATATCAGTAAAAACATCCCCTATGTTGATGTTGACTATAAAAATAACATTATTCGCTTAGAACGAAATCAAAATAGTAAGCATGTGCTTAAAGGTGGTTTTACAAAGACATCGAGAAATTGTCCGCCTTTTTGTATTCAGCCCATTGAAGTTGCACCCGGTGTTAAGACAGTTGGTGAACTGGAAGTGGTTGATTTTATTGCTAAAGATTTAAAGCAGCATAGTGGTTTGCTTATTGATGCAAGAACTGCAGGCTGGCATAATAAAGGCACAATACCCGGTTCGATCAATATCCCCTTTACTGTTTTTGGTCTTGATGAAACTGATGAATTGCTGCTTGAGGCTATGACCGCACTGGGTGTTAAACGAAAAACAACTTCAAGTGATGATGACAGCTTTTGGAGTTGGGCATCAAGTGATGATGAAAATAAAAATAAAAACTGGGATTTTTCTAATGCAAAAGATCTGGTTTTATGGTGCAATGGCATGTGGTGCGGGCAATCACCCCGAGCCATTAAAAGCTTGCTGAAACATGGTTATCCAGCAAGCAAGATTAAATATTTCCGAGGGGGAATGCAAACCTGGCTTATTTTGGGTTTGACCGTTGTGAAGCCGTAATGGGCTCTATTCACAACAAAAACTATTTTTTAATACAATTGATTGGAGGATGTAAATGGCTGAATTATTCGATGATGAGTGGATGAAATCGTTTCAAAGTATCTGGAATGCAGACCCTGCTTTAAAAGACGCCTTAGCTGAATTGGGTTTTAACTCAGTAATTGGTTATGGTATGCCAAGTGAAGATAATGCTCGTGGTTATGTTGATATTCAAAACGGTGAAGTGGTTACAGCAGGTAGTTATGATGGTCAGGAGTTAAGCTGGGATATTAGAGCTGATCAAAAAAACTGGGAAAAATGGTTAAGTAAGGGTATTGGTATGGCTGGTATGGGCATGGCTGTGACTAC
>WTAX01000005.1 GCA_013139395.1 Gammaproteobacteria bacterium
CGTGCCCGTCATGGCGCTGCCATGTCCAGCCCCAGCAATACCTGGGAAGGTATGTCTGAAGTGGGCAGTCTTTTTTACGGCAAGTTTCTGACTCAGGTACGTGAAGTTGCCGGCCCTGAAAAAGCTAAGGAATTAATCAAGCAGCATATCAAAGAATCAGAACATCATGAGTGGTTAAATAATCCTGATAAAGCAAATCCTATCCTTGGTTATGGCAAAGGAAGCAGTAATGAAAATTAATGATCTGCTTCCTGACTTTATTACCCGGCATGTGTTGTTTGCTCTGATTTTTGGTGGTGTGAGTGGTATTGGTTTTATTCTGTTCTTAATTGAATTTGACCACTATACTAGTACTGAAGAGTTTTGTACTTCCTGTCATTCCATGGAATTGGCTGCAGAACCTTATCGTAATTCGACACATTATAATCCAAAATCCGGTGTTCGAGCCAGTTGCGGTGATTGCCATGTTTCAGAAGGTGTATTGTCTGCTACCTGGGACCATTTTATGGGTAGTAAAGATTTATACAAGCAGTTATTTGGTCCTGATTATGATAATCCGGTAGTGAACGCATTGCACTTGCCTGAAGCTGCTTTTGATGCTCGTAAGTGGTTTAAAAAGAGAGGTTCAGCTACTTGCAAACGCTGTCATGTAAAAGAAGCGATTAATGGGGATAGACCAGATACTTTACAAATACACCTGGAAGATGCTAAAGATAAAACGTGTATTGAGTGTCATTATAACCTGGTACACCGTAAAATTCCTGATGAAAAAACCTTTAAACGGGATAAGTGGAATGCCATGATAGAAGAAGAGTTTGGACTGGAAAAGGGTTCAGCAAAGAAATTATTAGAACACTAAATAACTGTTCCTAAATGGTATACACAGAGCATTAGAACCTGTCATTTATTATTTGGTGATTTTATGTCAATATGAGCCTGATAATGAATGACAGGTTCTAATGCGAATATCAAATGAATAATGTTCACGTGTTGCAACACTTTTCAGGCTTAATTCCTGGGGTTTTTAATACAGTTTTCTAACTAAAAAATGATTGAGAAAGTCTTATGCTATTATCATTAGGTTGTCAGACAATGCGCGAAGGCGTGATTGCAACATTAATATTTTTTATTGCCGGTGTTTTAATCGTTCTGGTGGGAGCCAGTATTGTACCTGAGCTCTGGCATTTAAATCACATTGTTGTGTTTGCCGGTTTCCTATTATTATTGCTGGCCCCAATAATATTAGTTTCTACCTTTTTACTTTCAGTGCTGCCCAAAGCAAAGGAAAGAATGGATAAATGTGAGCATTAAACGCTTGCTGTTTCAAGTTTAAATGACCATTTAAAGAGAGTATATAAGTTAATAATGAGATTGAAAAAATGAAGATGCTGTCTTTAGGTTGTAAAACAATTCAAGATGGCCTTACAACTGCGTTCATTTTCTTTATTACGGGTCTTTGTCTTATTTTGGCAGGAGTTTGGGTGATGCCTGAAATCTGGTATCTACCGCAAATAATTATTTTTATGGGAACATTGGTCTTATTTATGGTACCGGTTATTCTTGTTGCCACTTATCTAAAAAATCGCTGACAAGTGCATGATTGAAAAGGGTTAATACTTTTATTATAGGGATTTCCAGAATCGTTTTTTTGTAATGTTTATAGTAGTATCTAAATATAAAATAAACGTAACTATTCAGTGTGTATTATTTACAAAAAGCCTGTGGTTGCTTATTTTTCTGACTTTGATTGTTTGAGCGCAGCGAGTTCTCAAAGTTAGAAAAATAAGTGACCATGGGCTTAACAAGCGTTATTTAAGAATACACACTGAATAGTTACAAATAAACAATATTAAGTATAAAAAAGGTAAGGGGGAAATATGTCAATTGAAACCAGTCTAAATAATAAGTTAGAGTCTCTTTTAAACGAAGGACGAAATGAGATGCTTGAACGTAAACAGGCTATATTGTATGGTATAGATACTCAAGCCATGGAAGCAAAAAAAGATGTTCGTCATCATATCACTCAGTTGGTGAAAGTTCGGTCTGCTCTATCAAACACTATCACTCATTAAAATCTTTAACATGATCACTATTGACCTTAGTTATCAATATAGATTTTGCCTGCCTGTTAATATATTCTTTAGTATAAAAGCCTTAGCCATATGAGTTAACCCTTAGCTATACGATCAGCTATAATGAGAAAATAATGGAAGATAAGAATTCTAACTGTGAGCATGTGACAGAACTTCAGCCAGAAAGCATTCGTACCGGATTATCCCAATCGTGCCTGATGAAAGCCTTTTCTGATAACTTGTTTTATATGCAAGGTCGCTCCAGAATCTCAGCAACACCTAATGATGAATATATGGCTGCTGCTTATACTGTTAGAGACCGCATGCTGAAACGCTGGGTTCATTCTGCTCAAATTTTTAAGGAACAGGAAGTTCGTACGGTTTGTTATCTTTCAGCTGAGTTTTTGCTTGGTCCTCATCTGGGTAATAATCTGATAAATCTGGGCATTATGGAAAAAGCTCAGGATAGTGCCATTAAAATGGGCCTGGATTTTGACAATATAATGGCTCAGGAAGAAGAACCTGGTTTAGGCAATGGCGGCCTGGGTCGTCTGGCCGCCTGCTATCTTGATTCATTGGCAACATTACAAATTCCTGCCATTGGTTATGGCATTCGTTATGAGTTTGGTATTTTTGATCAGGAGATTGAAAATGGCTGGCAGGTTGAAGTTTCTGACACCTGGCTGCGTAATGGTAATCCCTGGGAATTACCTCGCCCCAAATTGTATTTTCCGGTCAACTTTGGTGGTCACGTAGAACACGACCAAAATGAACAGGATCAGCACAAGGTCAAGTGGATACCTGAGCTGTGTGTTAATGGTGTTGCCTATGATACGCCGATTCTGGGTTATGGTGTTAATAATTGTAATTTGTTGAGATTATGGAAAGCAGAAGCTCCAGAATCTTTTGATTTTCAGGCGTTTAATACAGGCGATTATTACGGAGCCATTCAAGCTAAAGTTATTGCCGAAAATATTTCCAAAGTATTGTATCCTAATGATGAAAAAACCAGTGGTAAGGAATTGCGTCTTAAACAGCAATATTTCTTTGTGAGCTGTTCCCTGCAGGACATGATACGCTTACATACCGTTACAGGTAAGTCTCTTGACACTTTTCACCACAAATTTGCGGTACAATTAAATGATACCCATCCTGCCATCTCAGTGGCAGAATTGATGCGAATTTTTCTGGATGAATATCATATATCCTGGGACAAAGCATGGCACATTACTCAAAATACCTTCGCATTTACCAATCATACATTGTTGCCGGAAGCTCTGGAAACCTGGTCAGTTAAATTATTTAAGCAAGTTTTACCAAGACACCTTGAAATTATCTATGAAATTAACAGCCGTTTTCTAGATGAAGTTCGAATGCATTTTTTGAGTGAACATAATCGTCTGGACAGACTAACTCGAATGTCTCTAATAAATGAAGAAGGGGAAAAATCAATTCGTATGGCCCATCTGGCCTGTGTAGGCAGTCATGCAATTAATGGCGTTGCTCAATTACATACTGAATTACTGAAAGATACAATCATGAAAGATTTTTATGAGCTTTGGCCAGAAAAATTCAGTAATAAAACCAATGGCGTTACTCCCAGACGTTTTCTGGTACTCAGCAACCCGAAATTATCAAAGCTGCTTTGTAAGACGCTAAACAGTAATGACTGGATCAGGGATATGACCCAATTAAAAGCCCTTGAGTCATATGCAAATGATAGTATGTTTCATAGTGAGTGGCGTACGGTAAAATCTGCTGCAAAGAACAATCTGGCTACCTGGATTAATAAAAATATAGGGATAAATATTGATCCCCAATCATTGTTTGATATACAAGTTAAACGCTTTCATGAATACAAACGCCAGCATTTAAATATTTTACATGTGATTACGCTTTATCAACGTCTGAAACAAAATCCTTCTTTAGATATTACTCCCAGAACCTTTATTTTTGGTGGTAAGGCTGCCCCTGCTTATGCTATGGCAAAACTGATGATCAAGTTGATTAACTCTGTGGCTGATGTGATCAATAATGATCCTCAAATTAATGGTTTTCTGCGAGTTGTGTTTATTCCAAACTTTAATGTTAAGAATGCTCAAATAATTTATCCGGCAGCGGATTTATCTGAGCAGATATCAACGGCCGGTAAAGAAGCATCTGGAACGGGTAATATGAAGTTCTCTATGAATGGTGCATTAACAATTGGAACACTTGATGGTGCCAATATTGAAATTCGTGAGGAAGTAGGTGCTGATAATTTCTTTCTTTTTGGACTGACTGCCAAAGAAGTTGAGCAGGTGAAAGCCAATAATTATGTTCC
>WTAX01000040.1 GCA_013139395.1 Gammaproteobacteria bacterium
CCGCTACAAGTAATTTTTCCAAACTTGGAAAAGCAGTGGTTATTCCTTTTTTTACCTATAGAAAAACAAATGCATCTGGCTATGTCGTGGAACTCTTACCCCCAATAAAAAACTTTCCATCCTGTGAGCGTATCAAAGATGCCACAATAATTAATCAAATTATTGAAACAGCAATATTGAAAGCACCAGAACAGTATTTATGGGCTTATCGTCGTTTTAAAACACGCCCGGAAGGTGAGGCTGATTTTTACAAATAAGATAGACGAATCGGCAGTAGTAATTAGAGACATATATGGACATCCCTTTAAAGTTAATTATTTTGTTACTACAAACATTTTATTTTTTCTTTTCCCAGACTCGACTTTCAAACATAGGATCCAATGGTGTTTGAGCAATGTGGTTAAAGTAATTACTGAGCGTTTTCTGAGCTAGAATAGTTAACACTTCTAGTAGGTGGTTTTGTCCATAACCTTCAGCCTGAAAGGCTTCAATTTCATTATTGGGTATCCAGCCATTATGTTCCATGGCTGATAAAGTGATATTACGTAATGCATTGAGTTTATGATCTGAAAGCTCTTTTTCATCTCGCAGTTCTGTTTGTATTTGTTCAGGCATCTTACTCATCTCAGCAAGTACTGAATGGGCTCCTACACAATAAGTACAACCATTTTCAGCACTGACAGTGAGATAAACTACTTGTTGTTCAATCGGTGTAAGGCAGCCGTATTCTTTTAAAGCTTCATTAAAGCCTAAATAAATTTTTAGGGTAGCTGGATTAGAGGCGAATCCACGATAAAGATTAGGGATACTTCCATAGGTTTTTTGTGCTTCTTCAAGTTCAATCTTAATGTCCTCAGGAGCTGATTCGATGCTGTGAAGTTCAAATTTCATGGTAGTTACTCCTGATGATTATTTTAATATCAATGCAATAATTGTACTGATCAGTCCGTATTTAGCTAAAAATTTAATCGAGAGCAGATAGAATTATATTGGCAATTCGTTTTATCGTTTCTCTATCAGCCCCGCCTTTGACCATATTTTTTAAGCCACTCATACTGCTGACCAAATAGTGAGCAAGAGAACGGGCATCTTTGTCAGAGGTTATCTCTCCCTGTTGTTGTGCTTGCTTTATGGCAATTTCAAAGACATCAATAAAGCTTTCAATACTGCTGCTCACAATTTGGGCAATCTTTGGATCGGTTTGTGCAAATTCACTGGCGACATTCATTACCATACAACCCATTTGAGCATCAGGACCGCTGGTTTCATATGCTACATTGTGAAATAGAGAATTAATAAAGCTTTTCCCTGAACCATTTTTTTCTAATGATGTCTTCATCTTATCGGTCAACATTTGCCTGTAATGCTCAATACAGCGTTGAAAGAGTGAATGTTTGCTATTGAATTTTTGATAAAAGCTGCTTTTAGACAATCCCATTGTGCTAAGCAGTTCTTGAAGAGAACTGGACTCGTAACCTTTACGCCAAAATAATTGCATCGCAGCATCAAGTGCAATATCAGGATCAAATTCAAGTGGTCTTCCTATCGTCATGTGATTTATTATGGTACCATTCAGTCCATAAGTCAAAGATTGCTATAAAATACCAGGGAGATGAGGCATGAAAAATTATATGATTGGCAGCAAAGCACTAAGAATGCAATTTTTATTTATTGGTTTAGTGATTTGTTTGGGGATCTGGCTGACAGGAATTAGTGTCGTTCATTGGGTGTTATTTATTCCCGCATTTTTCCTGACATTTGCTGGTATTTCAGGAATATGCCCCGGTTTGATTGTACAAAAAATAATATTTAATGAAAAATAAAAGAATGACCTTATCAATTTTTTTTAATCCTCTAATTGGACATGTTGTACTTAAAGTGACAACGAAAGGAATAATCTTATGAATGTACTATTTTTATGCACTGGCAATTCTTGTCGATCACAAATAGCAGAAGGCTGGGCACGTCAGCTTAATTCTGACTGGATTCAGGTACAATCTGCGGGAATTGAAGCACATGGACAAAACCCTCGTGCTATTACTGTCATGCAAGAAGTCGGCGTTGATATATCTTGCCAGGAGTCAACTATATTAACTCACGATATGCTGCTCTCAACGGATTATCTCATTACTGTTTGTGGTCACGCAGACGAACATTGTCCTGAGCTACCCAAGGGAATACTGAAAGAACACTGGCCACTTTTTGATCCCGCCAAAGCAGCAGGTTCTGAAGAAGAAATCATGGAAATATTCAGAGAAAGCCGAAATGACATCAAGCAAAGAGTTAAGGATTTGTTTGGACGATTAGAAGATAAAGCCTAATAATAGAGATGTAAAACTTATTGATAATTCTTGTCTGGTTTAATACATATCAAGGTTAGCTATAGGGCAAACATATGGCCAAGGGCTGATAAGACTCATTTAATAATTAATTTTAAATGAGTCTTCATGGTTACGGGGATATTTCACCAATGAATATTAATTATTTAACTTTTGCTTTCAAACGCACTAACACATCAGTGGCACTTTGAGCCCAATTTTCCAGAATAGGAACAACATCAGCCAATAAAATGCCTGAGTCTTTATCCTGTTTCTTCTCACCTGATTTCAGGTCAACTGATTGAGCCAATAGTTGACCGTCAACAGAATCAATCAGCTTAACCTCTGTCATAACTCTAACACGTTGTTGTTCAGCGCCTGAAGCTCTTTTAGCACCAGTAAAAGCCGCTGCGATAGGAATGTATTGATAACCTTTCATGTCATCATAGCTGGTAAAGACACTGGTAATCGCTGCCTGCAGACGAACAGTGCCTGGGCCGGCATTATCAACAACATTAAATTTTGTCGATAATTTCTGTTTTAAAACTTCCTCATATTTATCAGCAATTGCAACAAGAATTTTTGCATCGGTCTGCTGCTCGCCATCCGGAGTAATAATGAGTACTTTATCAACCAAAATGCTATTATATTGCTGCCAGTTAACACCCGGGGTACGATAGCCTAGCCGACCAGGAGCTTCTTCAACTGGTTTGAGAATAGAATAATCACTTAAAAATCCGGAATATTTGTCTTCCGTTACTATATTGCTTGCACAACCTGTTAGCAGCGCACCTGAAAGCAATAAAGCTATCATTAATTTTTTCATGCTTTTCCCTCTATATTATAGTTAACACGTCCAACTGTCATTGACATTGAAGATCAATACCAATATCCAGCTATCAAAGTTTAAAACTGTATTAACAACTATAGACCATTCTTACCATTCAGCCACTAAATAAGCCTATTTTTTATCTAATTGATGAGAAAATCTGATTTTAAAGGTCTGCATAGTCAAACTACTGAATAACTTCAAAAACAGGTATTTCATCTGTCGAAGCTTTATTAACTGTCTGTGGTGATAAAAAATAAGCAAACACAGACTTTTTACTAACAATAGGCTGAATAGTTAAGTATGATCATTGATAATAATCTATTTTTATTATATAAAACCTACTTTAGAAATCTTACAATCACTTAAAAAATATCGATTTATGACTGAACAACTCAATGCTAAATCATGGTTATTAAAAGTCAATGAGCTTATGGCCTCGGCTTCTGCTCAGAAGATATTAGCCAATAAAAGCATTAAAATAATGAATGTCTGTGGCGGTCATGAACGCTCCATCTCAATGGCAGGGATCCGTAATGCTCTGCACCCGCAAATTGAGCTGATACCCGGCCCCGGCTGTCCGGTTTGCATCTGTCCTGAAGAAGATATTTATCAGGCGATACAACTCGCCTTACATGAAGACATTATTCTGGTGGCATTTGGTGATATGCTCAGAGTACCAGTCAATGTTGCTAAGAAATCAATTCGCACCCTGCAGGATGCCAGAGCATCAGGTGCTGATATACGCCCTATTGCATCCCCCTTAGAAGCCCGACAAATTGCTCTTGATAATCCACTCAAACAAGTTGTTTTTTTCGCTGCAGGATTCGAAACAACTACCGCACCGACTGCCGGATTAATTGCTGAAGGTATTCCTGATAATTTATTATTTTTATTATCGGGCAGATTGACATGGCCTGCTGTTGCCATGCTGTTAGAATCCGGCTTACCCGGATTTGATGCGCTGGTAGCTCCTGGCCACGTTGCCACCATTATGGGTGCTGATGAATGGCAATTTGTGGTCAGTCAGCACCATCTACCCACGGCAGTGGCAGGATTTACTACAGAAAGTTTATTGGCCGCTTTTTACTCGGTCATTCGCCAAAAGCTGGATGACCGTCTATTTCTGGATAATTGCTATCCTCAATTAGTTACGAATGAGGGCAACTTGTCGGCTCAAAAACAGCTTACTAAAACAATGGATATTGTTGATGCTAACTGGCGTGGCATTGGAATTATACCTAACTCAGGTTTTGAATTAAAAACAATTTACAAGCAGCATAATGCACGCATAACATTCCCGGATTATGCAAAAAAAGCACGTCGCCATATTGGAGAGATGCCGGCAGGATGTGATTGTGCCAGTGTAGTACTGGGCAAAAAGTACCCGAACCAATGTAAACTCTATGGTACAGTCTGTACGCCTAAAGAACCTATTGGACCCTGTATGGTTTCTGATGAAGGTGCCTGCCGGATTTGGTGGACGCATGGCATGCGCGATAAAAGTTAACTCATGCCCATCACCAGCCATAACGTTAAAATTAATACTTTAGAAATAAAAATAACCGGACAGGTTCAAGGCGTTGGTTTTCGTCCTTTTATTTATCGCATAGCCAACCAGTATAATCTGACAGGCTGGGTGCAAAATCGTTCTGGTGAAGTGATTGTTCTGGCACAAGGTCATGAGCATAATCTCAATGCTTTTCAGAATGCTGTTTTAACACAGCATCCTCCTTTGGCAATACCTTTTATAGAGTCTGTTAACAGCATTGAATGTGAACCTTTAAATACTTTCATTATTTCTAAAAGTTCAAGCAGTGCGCAGGCACAACGACATATCCCTCCTGATTTTTTTACCTGTAATGACTGTCTTGCTGAATTAACAGATCCTCATGAAAGACGTTATCGCTATCCTTTTATTAATTGTACTCAATGCGGACCACGCTATACCATCATCAATGATCTGCCCTATGATCGTCCCAATACCAGTATGTCTGATTTTCCTTTGTGTACTTCATGTTATAAAGAATACAGTAACACGTTAGACAGACGCTTTCACGCTCAGCCGCTAGCCTGTAGTGAATGCGGGCCCGAACTCACTTTTATCACTGAGCATGCTCATTCTAAAAAAACGGTATCTAAAAAAACTGCATCTGAAAA
This sequence comes from Gammaproteobacteria bacterium, assembly GCA_013139395.1. Taxonomy (GTDB): domain Bacteria; phylum Pseudomonadota; class Gammaproteobacteria; order GRL18; family GRL18; genus GRL18. The sequence continues at coordinate 5,308 of WTAX01000040.1, forward strand.
TAGAAGCTCTGGGAATGAAGCGGCATTGGCAAGTACTGTGGATGCTTTAAAACAGGGATTAATTATTGCGCTAAAAGGTATTGGCGGCTATCACCTTATTTGTGATGCAACCAATGAAGATGCTGTACAACGCTTAAGAAAACGTAAACATCGTCCAGACAAACCCTTAGCAATTATGTTTTCTTCTTTGCACAATGCAAAAGATCAGGATGGTTTATCTCAACTGATGCGTTACTGCTCTCCTGATAAAATTGAAGCAGAAACAATTTCATCACCACAAAGACCGATTGTCTTAATAAAGACAAATAACACGCTTCTGGCACCCTCTGTCAATACCGGTCTCAATGAGATCGGTGCTATGTTGGCCTATAGCCCTTTACATTATCTGCTGCTCAAGGATTTCGGCTTACCCATTGTGGCCACTTCCGGTAACCTGAGCGGCGAACCGGTACTCACTGATAATCAGCAGGCACAACAACGACTGCATAAAATTGCTGATGCTTTTTTACATCATAACCGCTCAATTTTACGCCCTGCCGATGACTCGGTAGTACGTATTATTTATCATAAAAAACGTTTATTTCGTATTGGTCGTGGTATTGCTCCGCTTGAATTCAATCTACCTTACATGCTAAAAGAACCGATACTTGCTGTCGGCGGACAAATGAAAAATACCATTGCGCTGGCATGGGATAATCGACTTGTTATTTCACCTCATATCGGTGAGCTTGACAGCAAGCGTAGTACGGAGGTTTTTGCTCAGGTCATTGATGACTTATGCCATCTTTATCGAGTGACACCCAAACATATTATTTGTGATGCTCATCCTGACTATTTTTCCAGTCGTTATGCCCACACTTATGCACACACACATAAAATTTCATTAAGCCAGGTCCAACACCATAAGGCACATGCAAATATTGTCTGTGGGGCTTATAATATTAAATACCCTAAGAAAACCAGCAGCAAAAAATATTTAGTATTTACCTGGGATGGTACGGGTCTGGGTGATGATAAAACCCTATGGGGCGGCGAAGGCTTTTATGGTCATGCCGGCAACTGGCAAAGAGTCACATCAATAAAGCCCTTTTACTTACAAGGTGGAGATAAAGCAGCTCGTGAACCCTGGCGTTCAGCCTGTGCACTTTTATGGGAAGAAGGAATTGTTGAAAACAATTTTTCAACGAATAAAACATCAAGAACACTGGCATTTCAGGCATGGAATAAAAGACTAAACACGATACAATCAAGCTCTATGGGACGCTTATTTGATGCAGCCAGTGCATTATTAGGCCTGGGAGAAATCTCATCATTTGAAGGACAAGGGCCTATGCTTCTTGAAGCATTGCTGGCTGATGCCGTAGAAACAAATGCTGAATCTCTTTCTGCAACGCGGCATAACATCGATAAAAGTGCCTTGCCTCTTTATCACCAACAAGATAATAGTTCTGCTGACAAACAGTTATTAATCATTGCTGACTGGAGTGAATTATTATCATTATTGCTGGATGAGGCACAAACCATAGAGCAAAGAGCACTCTGCTTTCATCTAAAAATAGCAGAGACTCTCATTGCTCAGGCAAAAGAAATAAGAGCATTAAAAGGTGATTTTTGTGTCGGCCTCAGTGGCGGTGTCTTTCAAAATAAGTTTCTCAGCGAAACTATTTTAAAACGTCTTGAAGAAGAAAATTTTGCATCGTTTTTACCCGAAGAAATCCCTTATAATGATGCGGGTTTAGCCTTTGGGCAAATTATTGAAGCAGTACATCTATGAGCAGGCAATATGAGTAATCACTATGAATGATAAACAAGAAAAATTCATTTCTCTGGCACATGGCAATGGTGGTCGTTATATGCGTGAGCTAATTGATGATCTTTTTGCCCGTCATCTGGCAAACCCTCTATTAAACACACAAAATGATGCCGCAAGCCTGACGCTTGAACAGACTGAGATTGCCTTTACTACGGATGGTTTTACTGTCAATCCACTTGAGTTCCCCGGGGGAACTATTGGTTCATTGGCTATTCATGGTACCGTTAATGATCTTGCTGTAGCCGGAGCAATACCCAAATATCTGAGTCTCAACGCATTCATTGAAGAAGGTATGTCCTTTACTCAGTTAGAACGTATAGTAAAAAGTATGGCTCAGGCAGCATCTGAAGCTGGTGTTGCTATTGTCACCGGGGATACCAAAGTGGTTCCCAGAGGTGAAGGTGCCGGTGTGTTTTTTGCCACCAGCGGAATCGGTATTAAAACAAATAACATTAGTCTGGGTATGTCACAGATCAAAACGGGTGATAAAATTCTCGTCAATGGTACTCTTGGCGATCATGGTACTGCTGTTATGCTGGCACGCGAGCAGTTTGGTCTCAAAGGTGATCTGCAATCTGATGCCGCCTCTGTGTTAGCCTATACTCAATCATTATTGTCTCTGGAAGGACTGCGCTTTATGCGCGATCCTACTCGTGGCGGACTGGCTTCAGTGTGTAATGAAATTAGCCGAGCCATCAAGCAGGAAGTGCATTTATTTCAAACAGAGATACCAATACATGATCAAGTAGAAAGTGTCTGTGAGATTTTAGGCTACGACCCGCTTTATCTTGCCTGTGAAGGTCGAGTGGTTGCTGTCATTGCCGAAGAACAGGCACAACAGGCACTTGAGATATGGCAGGCAATAGAAGGTGGAGAAAATGCCAGTATCATTGGCGAAATCAAAGCCGGCGATGCTTATGTTGTTTTACAAACAGAGCTGGGAGGAGAACGTTTTCTCGAAGAACTGGAAGATGATCCATTACCAAGAATTTGCTAAACTATTAGTATTGTATCAAATCAATATCTACAGGTTTACCTATGTCAGTAAAAGAAGTTAAAACAAGTATCAAAGGGCTGGAAATCGGCATGTTTGTCTCTCGACTTGATCGTCCCTGGATTGAAACACCTTATCTGATGGAAGGCATGTTGATTGATTCTGAAGATGACATTCTGAATTTGAGTAAACTCTGCAGTTATGTTTATGTGGATGTAGAACAGGGGCTTTCGCCTAAAACACGTTATTGGGCGGTGGGCAATGAAGATGAGATGAGCTTGTCTAATGAGGGTGCACCTGAAACAGAGGAAGCTGTTGATAATGAATACAGCAAATATAGACAATGCGTCTATGAAACCAGCACTGAACTTCAGGAAGAATTAAAAACTGCAAAAATAGTTTACGATGATGTCAGTAAAAAAACTGAAGAGATTTTTAATGATCTCAAAAAAGGTAAAAAATTAGATGTTATTTCCCTAAAAAATGGCATCAAAGCCGCAGTAGACAGTATTATTCGTAATCCATCAGCTTTAATGCTCCTGGTGCAATTAAAAAAATCCGATAATTATAGCTATTCACATGCCCTGGGTGTCTCAGTCTGGTGTGCCCAGTTTGGTCGTCATCTCGGTCTCAAACACAGCGATATTGTGGCACTGGCCTTAGGTGGTATGCTGCTGGATACCGGTAAAATAGAATTGCCGGAAAGCCTGACAAAGAACACCGCCCAATTTACTGATGAAGATAAAGAAAGTTTTAAACGTCATGTGGCTCTTGGGGTAAAAGTGGTGACAAGATCTTCCAGTGTTGAACGCCCCATATTGGAAATGATTGCTACCCATCATGAACGAGCAGATGGTTCCGGTTATCAGCTGGGTATTATCAATGATAAAATCCCATTATTCGGTCGAATTGCCGGAATTGTTGACAGCTACGATGCCATGACGACTATAAAAGCTTATCAGGAAAAGGCATTAACACCTCATGAAGCCATTTCACAACTCTATAACATGCGTGGCAAGCAATTTCAGCCTGAACTGGTTGAGCAGTTTATTCAGACCGTAGGATTATATCCAACCGGATCACTTGTTGAACTCAATACCGGTGAAGTCGGTGTGGTGACTGAAATCAATGATATGAAACGTCTCTACCCGACTATCGTACTTTTGCTGGATAATAATAAACAGCCCTATGATGATTTTCACACTGTTAATCTTTCTCAGGTTAGTGGTATGAAGGTAGAAAAGGGATTGGAGCCAGGTGCCTATGGGGTCAAAATGGATGAACTTTTTTTATAGCCTTAGTGGTTTTTCATTATAACTCTTTCGGAAGCTCCTTAAAATTTTCCAGCCAGCTTATAAATTCCTCATGCGGCATTGGCTTGGCGATAAAATATCCCTGCGCGATGTGACAGCCCATGTTTTTTAACATCATTAATGTTTGTCTGTCTTGTACTCCTTCAGCAACAACCTCAAGATCAAAATTGTGTGCCAGATCAATTATCAGACGAACAAGCTTCTCATTAGAAGTGTCTGTTAGCAAATCAAAAACAAAGGACTGATCAATTTTTAACTCATTAATTGGCAGAGATTTAAAATAAGCCAGTGAAGAATAACCTGTGCCAAAATCATCTATCGATATTTTGACCCCCATGGCTTGCA
>WTAX01000274.1 GCA_013139395.1 Gammaproteobacteria bacterium
TACTGAAAGATATCCCTTTAAAATGTTTTAAAATAACCTCAAAAGGGCAACCAGAACATCCACTCTACCAAGCTAAAAATACACGATTGATCCATTATGAAAATCATTGAAATAAAAACAACTAAACGAGAAGAACTGATTGACATTACAGATAAGGTCAAACAGGTAGTTATACAAGAAGGACTTCAGAATGGTCTTGTCAGTGTTTATGCTCAGGGAGCGACTGCTGCTATCATGATCCAGGAAAACTGGGACGAGAGTGTTCAAACGGATGTGGTGAACCTGTTAAGAAAAATGATCCCTAAAGGTGTCTGGCTGCATGATCAGCAAGATGGCAATGGTGATTCACATTTAAAATCTGGACTGGTTGGTCCCTCTGAAACTATCCCAGTAATTAATGGACAATTGGGCTTATCGAGATGGCAGAATATTTTCTTTTGTGAATTTGATGGACCAAGAAGCAGTCGAAAGATTATCTGCACTTGTCTGACTGAAAAATGATGAATAAACACTTTAAACAAGTTTTGTTGAAATCTACTCAATCCATAGAAATTCTTTCTATAGAATCGATACAAAGTCTATGGAGTGGTTATGGTGAAATCCTTCGCTGTGAGTTGGATTCTACAATGCTCTCCTCAGTGATAGTAAAACATGTCCATTTCCCAACACAGAAAAAACATCCGAGGGGATGGAATACTGACTTATCGCATAAAAGGAAGAAAAAGTCCTATCAGGTTGAAAGCAACTGGTATAAGCAATGGAGCAGTTTTTGTGATAAAAGTTGTATTGTACCCAAAGTTTATGCCTTGGAAAGTCATGGTGATGAAGTTTTTATAGTGCTTGAAGATCTTGATGCCAGTGGGTTTAACATCAGGAAAACCTCCGCTTCATTGATTGATATGCAGCTTTGTCTTGATTGGTTAGCAAACTTCCATGCAACTTTTATGGGTAAAAAACCAGAAAACTTATGGAAAGTAGGTACCTATTGGCATTTGGATACTCGCCCTGATGAACTCAAAGCATTGCATGATCAGCCTCTTAAAAAAGCGGCTGGCAAAATAGATAATAAGTTAAAATCCACTGCATTTAAAACCTTTGTTCATGGAGATGCTAAATTAGCTAATTTTTGTTTTTCCCTTGATGATTCAATGGTTGCAGCAGTAGATTTTCAATATGTGGGTGGTGGTTGTGGCATGAAAGATGTGGCTTATTTTATCGGTAGTTGTCTGTACGAAGATGAGTGTGAGCAATTCCAGGATGATTTATTAGATTATTACTTTTCTGCACTAAAACAGGCATTAAATCGTCACAAGTCTATAGTTGATCGGCATCAACTGGAACAAGATTGGAGAGCACTCTACCCAGTTGCCTGGACTGACTTCCATCGTTTTGTCAAAGGCTGGAGTCCTGGACACTGGAAAATTCATGGTTATAGTGAACGTATAGCCAGAGAAACAATTGCCTCACTATAATCCTAAGTTAATTAAAGACAATGAAACTAAGTCAAAACAATCTTTATTATTTATCTCAATGTGCTATTTCAGCCGCTCTTCAGGCAGGCGATGTAATTCGCCATCATACAAACAAACACTTTAGTTATCGTTTAAAACAAGGAGCTGATAGTTTAGCAGCAAAAATAGTGACAGAAGTCGATTTTCTGGCACAGGAAAAGATTCTAAAATCCTTGTCACAGAGTTGTCAGGTTTATGATCTGGGAATACTTACCGAAGAATCAGTGGATGATGGCTCTCGTCTGGATAAAGATTTTTTCTGGTGCATTGATCCACTTGATGGCACCCTTTACTATAGTGAATCTGAGCCTGGTTATTCTATCTCTATTGCTTTGGTTTCAAAAAGTGGGGAATCAATGCTGGGAGTTATCTATGATCCCTATGAAGAAAAGTTGTATACAGCGATAAAGGGGCAGAATAGTTTAATTAATCAAATACCAATCAATAGAATGTCTACTGAGGATAAAGACGTAGTGACTATCTTATGCGATCGTCATTTTTTACAACATAAAGTCTATAATGAATTTATAGATGAATTAAGTCACTTGCTTGCCAAAGAAGGCTGTCACTCGACAAAAATACTATCCAATGGTGGTGCAGTAAAAAATGCTATGGGAGTTTTAGAGCACTCACCGGCTTGCTATTTTAAGTTACCTAAAGAACAGTTAGGAGGCGGCTGCTTATGGGATTACGCTGCCAGCAGTTGTTTTTTTTATGAGGGAGATGCTGTTGTCACAGATATAACAGGAAATAAACTTGATTTAAATCCACCAGGGTCAATATATATGAATCATTGTGGAATAGTATTTGCGAGTAATCAAAAAATAGCTAATAGTATATATCAATTATATCAATACCGGTTTAACAATTGACTTCCTCAGCTTAAATATTTCTGATGACATAAACGATAACTTAAAAGAAATGAATCAGCCTGAATAAACCAAACAACCTGTCTAAACACAATGACTAGTACAGGATTCTAATAACTAAGGATATTATCAAAATGAAAAAGACCGTGACAATGGAATGGACTAAGTCAACTAAGGGTACACAAGTCTATTCATGTAATGATACAGATACTCCAGTATCTTCAATATACATCAAAAGAAATGCATTGCCAGATAAAGCGCCTAAAAACATCACGTTAACTATTGAATATGATGAAACTGAATAATAGCTAACCAATAGAAATTAGTACTATGGATATGTATCCTATTAAGAATTAAGGAAAGTAAAAAGTAGATGAAAGAATCAATATTTGCAGAGTTTCAGTATTATATAAAACGAATCAATAATGCTAGAAAAT
>WTAX01000194.1 GCA_013139395.1 Gammaproteobacteria bacterium
GTTGTTCAGAAAATAATAGTGCAGATTCCCGGCAGTCTTTTTGAGTGTTGAATTCAGGGCCGATAATAATAAATTCATCGCCTCCCAGTCTTGCCAGAGTGTGTTGCTTGCTGATGTGAGCTTTCATGCGTTCAGCAACTGCAAGCAATAGTTGGTCACCAATATCATGTCCGAGAGAATCATTAATGGTTTTAAAATGATCTAAATCAATTAACAATAAGTAAGAATATTGCTTGTTTGCTTTTAAGGTATTAAACGTTTGCTGTAGAAAATTGATAAAGTGATTTCGGTTATATAGGCCGGTCAGTTGATCATGTGATGCCTGATAATCAGTTTGTAAGAGTAATTTGTTGCTGCTCTCAGCGGCATAGAGAAGGATAAACATAAAAACAAAGGCAAACAGACCTAGAATATATCCATACCATTCCTGAATTCCGGCAAAGTAGATTATTAACGGAACCATTAAGATGGTAATGTTAGGAAGATATAATTTTTTGTCAGGAAACAGTACGGCGGATGCTACAACCGATATACTTATTTGAGTAAAAATAGCAATGTAGTGGAGCTTGCTGGCAGTTTCTCCGGCATAAAGAATAAATATGACAGTCCAGAGGAAGAATATCAGATAAAAAAACCAGGTCAGATTTTTATACCAACTATTTAATTGAGCATGACTCATGCCGTCAAAACTGAATGCTCGGTAAATCGTATAGCCCCAAATACAACAAACTACAAGTAATCCATACCAGATGAGTGCGGGTAAGACGATATCATTCAGCCATCCCAAAAAAATATAACCCAGGCCAGAGATTAATGACAGGCCAAGCATAATTAAGATTTGCTGGTGTAGATAGGAATGAAACTTTTTGATGCCCATTATATATTTTTTTGTCCTGAGAAGCGGCATTCATCCTAAAACGTTAGATGTAATATTTATATCTTGAAAAATTCCGGCCTATTTTAACTTGTTATTTTGATTTAATCTATATGAACTCAATGCTTGCAAAATATACTTTTATTGGGCTTGAGTCAGTTTGAATTTCCATAATATTTTTTGAGTGTTTATTATTTCTTGATGGTTGAATATATACCCTTGCTTCCATTGAGGAAATATAAAGGCTATGGGTATTTATCGCTTGAAAATTGGTTATAAATGGTAGTTACAAAACAATATCTAAATAACGTAAAAAGAATATAAAAGTGTCTGATTCTATTGTAAAATTAAAAAAAAAATAATTTATGTCAGTTAATCTAATAAATACCGCATCAGAAAATGGTATTTACAAAATTAAAAAGAGTGTTTGAATCTATGAAAATTTTACGAGTGTTGAGCACTTTTCTTTTCTTATGGGGCAGTTACTCTGTCTCTGCAAGTTATGAATACCCCATACAAAACCCATTTGCTGCAACCATTATCGGCACACCTGAACCTCTTAGGCCAACACAGGAAAGCTTAAGCCGCTGGCAGCCTGATTATGTAAAAATGCCGGCAGTCAATTCCCAGTTTGAACGAAAGATTGAGAAAGATTATCAAATTTCAATTTTTCCTGAGCGAGTCATACCAGAAGTGTTCTGGTATGAAAAAGGCGGCTTAAAATATTCAATTGCTCAACATAAGGTACAGGCTCCTCTTATCTTTGTGATTGCCGGTACCGGTGCAAGTTATCGTTCTGTTCATGTAAAAAATCTACAAAAAACCTTCTATCAGGCTGGTTTTCATGTTGTTGCGATCAGTTCGCCCACCGTACCAAACTTCCTGTTAAATGCATCAACGTCATCCATTCCTGGTAATTTATTAGAAGATAGTCAGGATATATATCAGGTGATGCAGCGCATTATAAAAAAACACGGTGATATCAAGGTTTCTGATTACTATCTAACAGGTTATAGTTTTGGCGCTTCTCATGCTGCATTTGTTGCCAGAGTTGATGACGCAAACGCTTCTGGTGAACAATTTCAATTTAAAAAAGTATTGCTCATTAACCCGCCTTTAAGTCTGGTGAACTCTGTTAATATTCTTGATGAAATGCTTGAAGACAATATTCCCGGAGGTCTTAATCATTTTAATGATTACTATCAGAAAATAATTTATAAGGTTTCTGCTTTTTATCATGAAAGTGAACAATTAGGTCTTGGTAGAGAATTCTTTTTTGAAATGTTTAAACAAAATCCACCATCAGAAGAACAAATGAAAGCAATGATAGGCTTTGTTTTTAGAGTAGCCTCAAGTGGTATGGTGTTTAGCTCTGATGTCTATAATCATGAAGGTTATATCGTACCTAAAAGCAAAGTTGATGATCTTGAAGCCTCATCATCATTGACAGAATATTCAAAAGTAGCTCACCGTCTGGGCTTTAATGATTATATTGAACATTTTTATTTACCAAATTTTGTAAAGAAATCCGGCTTGTCCCGGCAAACTTTAATAGAACAGTCCAGTCTGGAATCCATTGCTGATTATCTGCAGAATAACTCTGCAATCAGTGTGATGCATAATTTGGATGACCCCATATTAGTGCCGGGTGAAATTGATAAACTTAAAGCATTGTTTCCACAAAGAACAATACTCTATCCTCATGGCGGTCACCTGGGCAATATCAATTATAGTCAAAATGTTAATGATATTCTGGAATACTTCCTGGGTAAGGATGTCGCTGCTGATACTGCAGCAATAGGAGAAGTAAGATGAATAATAATCACCTTATCTCCTTATCAAACTCTATGCGTATGGCTTTAATTGTTATCATTTATACTGTATTGCAAGGTTGTAGTAGTACTATTGCTGTACAGGAGGATATTCCTGAGCCAGCAATGAATACTCTGGAATCATTAAACGTTCCAGAAGATACTGTTTATGCTGTGGATGTTTATGATCCGTGGGAAGGCATGAATCGCAGTATTTATAACTTTAATGCTCAATTGGATGATTACCTGTTAATCCCTGTGGTGAATGGATATAAAGCTTATATCCCAAAATTCCTTCGTCAGGGAATTCATAATATTTATTCTAACCTGACCTCTGTTAATCATACAGTCAATTCTGCTTTGCAATTAAAAGGCGATAAGACGGTTAATAATGGTATGCGCTTTATCTCTAATACAACAATAGGTATAGCCGGTATTTTTGATGTGGCCACTGGAATGGGATTTCCTGAAAAGCAGGAAGATTTTGGTCAGGTGTTAGGTCATTGGGGAGCAGGTGAAGGGCCTTATTTGGTCCTGCCATTCTTTGGACCCTCTAATTTAAGAGATACAACCGGTCTGGTGGCTGACTTCTTTATTGCAGATATCTATCTGGATGGCTTTGGTATGAATGGCGGCTCCAATTCAAATACCTGGGTTATCTTTTACTATGGTTTATTGGGTATCGATCGTCGTGCTAGTGTTGACTTTAGATATTATGATTCTTTAACACCCTTCGAATATGACATGATTCGTATGATGTATACTGCACAAAGACAAATTTTAATTGGAAAATAATCTGCTTTAATTTTCACTCCTGCTAATGTGACGGATGAATAGCACATCATTCGTCATATCTTTTATAGAACACGGAATTTACTGAAGGCTCTTTTGATTTATCTAAAAAATTTAGCTATATTTAACCTAGAAAAATTAGTTGGCACCTAAGACTGTTTCGCTACGATGCCAACTGATTTTTCTAGATTCAACAATAGTTATCAATAAACTTTTGTTATTCACTCTTTGTTTATGAATTTGGAGTTTACCTCATTAATTCAAAATATTTGCTTTGCCATGAATGTGATTTACTGATTCAGAATCAAGTGATTGATGAAGGGAGTAAGCTGCAATGCCCGCGATGTGGACACGTTATCTATAAGCAAAAGCATAATACCATTGGTAAAAGTCTGGCCTTTACTATTACTGCACTCATCTTTTTTTATCCTGCTGTGACCGAATCTATTATGTCAATCAGTATGGGAGGAAAGTCACAACATCAAAGTATTATCGAAGGTGCTCAAGTTTTATTGCAGGAAGAATATTATTTAGTGGCTATTTTGACCTTCATGTGCAGTTTATTAGTACCACTTTTGCGTCTTTTATTGCTATTTTATATCACCTTTAGCCTTTCAGTTAACCTCTTTCATAAGAGCTTCTTCTGGTCATTTCGTTTGTATCATTATATAGAGGAGTGGGGTATGTTAGATGTTTATATGCTGGGAATTATTGTTTCAGTTGTTAAATTATCCTCAATGGCTGAAATACAAGCTGGCTTTGGTTTATGGGCTTATGCCGGCTTATTATTAACCTATATTTTGGCAGCAAACTCTTTAAACCCGCATGAAGTCTGGGACCTGTTACTTGAGCATAAGCAGCTTGGGGAAAAGCAAAATCAGACAAAAACAAATCAGGAAGCAGCTTAATGGCCTCCCGTGAAACAACAAATAATAATCACTATCGCAGTGGTAAAGAAGCGGGGTTAGTATTATGCATTGAGTGTCATACAATTCATCAGTACATCCCTCATATGGCTATGCGATGCAGTCGTTGTGGTGCTCAATTGCATCAAAGAAAGCCAAATAGTCTGAATAGAACCTGGGCGTTATTAATAACCTCTATAATATTGTTTATTCCTGCTAATATGCTGACGATTATGAATGTTATTTATTTTGGTCAGGATGATCCATCAACCATAATAGGTGGTGTTATTCTGCTGATTCAGCTGGGCTCTTATTCTGTAGCCTTTGTTGTTTTTGCAGCGAGCATTTTAGTGCCATTATTTAAGATGGTTGGTATTTTAATGATATTATTATCACTAAAATATAACATAAATCTGAGTGATTCACAGCGTATTACAATGTTTCGTTATATTGACTTTATAGGGCGCTGGTCTATGCTGGATATCTTTGTCATTTCTATTTTAGCTGCATTGGTTAATATCAGTGGAATCGCTGTTATTACAGCAGGCAGCGCTGCGACTGCTTTTGGTGCGGTAGTCGTTCTGACCATAATGGCGGCTAATAGCTTTGACACTCGTTTGCTTTGGGATTATAAGCAAAGTACTGATAACTTCTTAAATAGCAACAATGAACAAATAAAGTAGAATGATTACATTATGAATAATAATGAAAAAGAATTACCAGAACCCGATGAGTTTGCAAAACCTAAAGTCAGTACCAGGAAAGACTTTTCTCCAATATGGATTTTGCCTATTGTTGCGTTGCTGATTGGTCTTGGACTTATTATCAAAAGCTATCTCGATGCTGGTATTATGATCACCCTGCAAACCCCCAATGCTGAAGGTATTGAAGTGGGAAAAACACGTGTTTTATACAAGGGGATTATTGCTGGTGTCGTTAAGGAAAGAACGGTTGCAAAAGATTTACAAAATGTCATTTTGCATATTGAAATGGATAAAAAAACAGAAGCATTTTTAAATGAGAATTCAAAATTCTGGATTGTAGAACCCCGTATTTCATTATCAGGTGTGTCGGGCCTGGATACCCTTCTTGGCGGGCGTTATATTGCAATAGAAACAAGTGAAAAAGGAAAAGCAAAACGGAATTTTATTACTCTTGATGTACCGCCGCCGCCTTCAACTGATACACCGGGACTGCACATTAAACTGCGTCTCAATCGTTTAGCATCAATTGACCGGGGAACCACGATCTACTACAAACAAATACCGGTTGGTGAAGTGACTAACTACACCCTGGCTGAAGGTGATACTGAAATTCATGCCTGGGTATTAATTAAACCAGAGTATGCACATTTAGTGAAGGAAAACTCTCATTTTTATAATGTCAGTGGTATTAAGGTTAATGCAAGTTTGTCAGGTATTAAGGTTGAAACTGAATCATTAATTTCAGTATTAGCCGGTGGCATTGCATTTTATAACCCTGATAGAAAAGAAGAAAGCAAACCAGCAAAACATGATACCTTTTATTTGCTTTATAGTGACTTTGAAAGTGCTAAAGTAGGTATTCCGATTGTTCTGCGTTTTAAAAGTGTTGAGTCAATTCAGGAAAATAATACAGATATTAAATTTCAGGGGCAAAAAATCGGCAGTATAGGTCAGTTTACCTATGATAAACAAACCAATGAATTTATTGCTATTGCCAGTATCGATCCGTTAATGGAAGAGACACTATCAGAAGATACTCAATTTTGGATTGTTAAACCCAGTGTGAGTTTACTTAATATCTCTGGTTTGGATGCCTTGTTGGGTGGTAATTATATTCAAATAAGGCCGACATTAAATGGCACTCCTAAACGTGAATTTAATGTCCTGGAATCTGTTCCCGCACTTGCCCAGAATACACCGGGCTTGCATTTTTATATTGAATCAGATGCCTTAGGTTCAATTAGCAAAAATGCAC
>WTAX01000153.1 GCA_013139395.1 Gammaproteobacteria bacterium
ATGAAAGCTCACATCAGCAAGCAACACACTCTGGCAAGACTGGGAGGCGATGAATTTATTATTATCGGCCCTGAATTCAACACTCAAAAAGACTGCCGGGAATCTGCACTATTATTTTCTGAACAACATTTGTCAGCAGTATAATGATAGCTCTATATGTTCTAAAGTTATTTTTGAATTAACTGAAACCATTGTTGCTGAGGACATCAGAAAACTTATCATTATTATGAATCAGTTAAAACAATTAGGCCTGCGCTTTTCAATGGATGATTTTGGTACGGGTTACTCGTCTTTAAGTTATATTACACAATTACCTATTGATGAACTTAAAATTGATCGCTCTTTTGTCAGTAATTTGAATGACAATGAGCAAAATATGGCCATGGTCAGTACCATCTTAAATATGGCTAAAACATTTGGCTTGAGTGTTGTTGCTGAAGGCGTTAAAACATCAGAACAAGTGGATTTTCTGGTACAAAACCATTGTGATATACTTCAGGGGTTTTATTTTTCTAAACCGGTAAGCAAAGAAGAATTTGAAATCCTGTATGCAAACAATCTTCAGGGGCTAAAATAACGTGTAACGACTCGCTATGTTATTTATAAAAGCCTAAGGTCACAATAATATTTACTACACCCCGCCACTATGAACGACTTCATAGTAGATTTTTTCTAATTCATTTTTATGTTCTGTTTCTTCTTGTGCCAGAAACGTAAAAACATCTTTTAATGGACCTTCCGGAGTACTATCAGCCAGTGAATTGTATTGATCCATTGCCGCCTGCTCACGACCTAGAGCGTATTGCAATATCGTTTGATCATCAGGGTTGTCACCCAGATCAGGCAATTGTATACAGTCTGAAAAACGCTTATTACTCGGAGGAGTTATAATTTCCTGTTTAATCTGAGCTGCAACTTCCGGATCATTGGCCAGATCAATAAACAGATCATAATGGTTCTGTTCTTCAATGACTAATTCATCCACCAGATAACGAATTTTCTTACTGACTTTTGGTGCAAGTTCAGCATAAAAGTCACGCGCAGTACGTTCGAACTCTGTGGCCTGTTGCAGAATTTCTTTTAGTGTACTGCAGGCTTCTAATTTATCTTTTCCTGAAATATGACCTTCGGTATTATCTGTCATTGATTTAACTCTGCTTATCGATTGATGATTCATTAGAAGAAATATAGCTATTAATGCTTGATGCAACCCGATGACCATCCGCTACAGCATGAACCACATCAGGACCGCTGACACAGTCACCAGCAGACCACAGCCATGACTCTGAAGTACGGCCATTGCTGTCAATATCAATTCGTCCGCGATTCCATTCCAGCTTTTCAGTAAGCTCTTCACCCAGCAGTGAAGTATCAGAAAATTGACCTATCGCCTCAATCACCGTATCACAGGCATGAATGGTCTCATCACTATCATCATATGTGGGTGCAAAACGATTATTTTCATCTAAAATGGACAGTACCTTCCAGGTTTTCAGACCAATCAAGTGACCGGACTCGTCAATCTCACAGCCCTGAGGACCGCAGTTATCGCGAATAATAATGCCTTCTTCAAGTGCTTCTTTTATTTCATCCGCATCAGCCATAAAATGCTGCTGATCTTCCATAGCCGTTACGACAACATCGACCTGGTCATATTGCTGCTTCTGCATTCGGGCAAGTGAACGTGCGATATCCATGGCAACATTACCACCGCCAATAACCACAGCACAATGAGGTAATTCAAATGCCTCTTCGGAGGTGATCTTGTCAAGCAGATCAACGGCACGATAGACCTTTTCATGTTCTGACTTAGGTATACGGGTTTGTCTTCCTTCCTGCAAACCAATGGCAAGCAGTACGGCGTCAAAGTCCTGTTCAAGCTGCGCCATGGCTATATCAGAACCAATGCGGGTGTTGTAATGAACTTTAACACCCAGCGAAACAATAAGTTCAATATCCCGATCCAGGGCATCATAGGGCAAACGATATTCAGGTATACCATAACGTGTCATACCACCTGCTGCGGCCTTGGCTTCATAAACGACGACTTCATGACCCATGCGTACTAAATCAAAGGCAGCAGTCATGCCGGCAGGGCCAGCACCGATAATAGCCACTTTTTTGCCTGTAGGCGCATCAGGCTCACCAATAATTTCACGATATTTTTCAAAGGGCACCTGATCAATGATATGACGTTTGAGCCAGCGAATCGCAATGGGTTCACCTTCATGTCGTGAAGCGCAGGCCGATTCACATTTACGGGTACAGACTCTGCCGCAGACATTGGAGAATGGGTTGGTTTCATACAGTAGTTTCAGACCACGTTCATAGTTGCCTTCACGTACCGCATCAATATAATCAGGAATGGCCATATGCGTCGGGCAGGTAGCGATGCAAATACCACAGGCAACACAGCGATCCGCTTCCAGTTTAGCCTGTTCAATAGAATAACCGTTGACAATCTCAGCAAAAGAATTGATACGAGTGTCAGCATCCATCTCTTCCATGGTCACACGTTTTGCTTCAACTAACCGGTGATCTTCTGGTCTTTGATAACCCAGTTCAGCATTATCCCAGAATTTTTCATCAACACCCGGGGTAAAACGAAAGGCATCCGGATCACTTTCAACCCATTTATATTCGTTAGACATGGTTAATGAACCGGTCATACAGACATCAACACACAAAGCACACCAGCAGCAACGCCCATAATCAATGCGTGGACGCAGACCTGAATCACCTTCCTGCGTTGCAGTACCTTTTACCGGGAGCATATCAATCGCACCATTCTGACAGATGGCTTCGCAGGTACCGCAGCCTATACATTTTTCATTGTCATTTTTATGAAAGCCACGATAACGGGCACTACCGGGACGATCATTCAGCGGATCAGGTATCGTTACCGGATTTTTCAGCAAATATTTCCAGGCGGTAAAGGGCGACAGGAGGTCACGAATACTCATTTTTAAATTACCTCTCAATCTCTGGTGGATAGGTATGTAAAGACACCATTAAACCCGCCACATCTGCAATATTGATATTGACTATCATGCGCTCCAGCAGAGACATTGCATGAGTATAGGAAGGACCGCGAACATTAACACGCCTTGGAAAACCGCTGCCGTCAGTCACCAGATAATAACCATACTCTCCGCGCGAACACTCCCCTCTGATATAGGTCTCACCACGGGGGATCTTCCAATGCAGGACATTGGGCAGTTTGCTCATTACCGGCCCTTCTTTGGGCATTTTAGCCAGAATCTGGCGCACCAGATCAACCGATTGCAGTATATCCTGACGACGCAGATCAGCCCGGGTATAAATATCAGAATCCTGGCCCAGTATAGGTTCAAAATCCAGCTCAGGATAAATCAGATAAGGTTGATCCTTGCGTACATCTTTGGCAACACCGGCAGCACGGGCATTAGGCCCGGTGACACCATAGCTGTCCAGCAATTCAGGGTCAATAACACCAAGACCCACGGTGCGTTTTTTAAACACCGCATTGCAGTACATGGTTTCATAAACATCTTTCATGGTGATTTCGATCTCACGCAATGTCTCTTCCATACGCTGTGCAAAGCCTTCAGGCAAGGTATCACGGACACCGCCCGGCAGTATAAACATATGGTAGATACGAGCGCCAGTGAGTTCTTCAAAGCGATCAAGCATCAAATCACGCACATAGGTAGTCCATTGGCTGATGACACCCATGCCATAGCTGCCGGCCTGACCGCCGCAATACATTAAAAAGCTGTTAATACGCCCCATTTCAAGAATTAGAGCACGTATCCAGCGAGCTTGTTCAGGGATCTCAATACCAGCCAGTTCTTCAACAGCTGCGGCATAACAGTATTCATTAAAATCAGGTTCGGGCACACAAATTCGACAAACAATAGGGAAGCACTGGATAAAAGTGCGGCGCTCCATGAGTTTTTCAAAACCACGGTGTAAATAGCCGACATGAACTTTACCCTCAACCACTTCATCGCCACACACAGTCAGTTCCACTGCCATATTTCCGGTAATACCGGGATGTTGTGGTCCCTGCCATAGTTTCAGATATTTGCCTGATGTTAAATCAATATCAAGCTTACCATCGGCACCCGGCTGTGGATATTGACTGCGGTCTGGTTGATACGCCATATCAAGCCCCATCCGGATAAAGTTGCTGTTTCATATGTTGTGCCGGATCTTTTGTTTCCCGACCGGGTCGTTGAGCAAAGTTCTCTGTAGAAAATTCAAGGGTATCGAAATCCCGGCGATAAGGAGGAATATTATTCCAGCCTTCAAGAATAAAATCCTCATACACCCCCGGACTGTCAGGGAAATCAATGCCAAACATTTCACGCAGTTCGCGCTGATAGGTCGCAGCTGTTGGCCAGATATCATGAATGCTTTCCATTAATGCATCATCACGTGAAATCATTAAGCGCAGACCGATGTCTGTGCCGTTAGTGCGATTCGACAGAAGATAGGTCAGTTGAAAATGACCCTCTTCAATCCAGTCTACTGCAGTCAAAAGCACAAGATGACTAAAACCTTCTTTATCACGCAGATGCATCAGTAATGGACGCAACTGCGGCTGCTCAATGCTGATAAAAGCGAGATTATCCCGCTGTTCAGTCAGCTCACCGAGTGGAAATTGTTTTGCTAGTTTTGTATAGAATTCACGCATCCATTTTGTTTCCCGTAGGGGCAGACCTATGTGTCTGCCCTCAATAGATAGGGCAGACACATAGGTCTGCCCCTACATAAAATTTACCAATTATAGTCTGGCATGTCCCAGTCATTAATGACTTTCTTTTGATTCGCTTTATACCATTCAAAATTCTCAGCATATTGATTAGCACCTTCTGCCTTGCCTGAGCGGATCAGCTTTTTCAAGTCTAAAAAACCCGCCAGTAAGGCTTCGGGGCGAGGCATACATCCCGTAATATACAGATCAACTGGAAGATATTGATCCAGACGTTTAATGGTATTATAAGAGTCCCAGTACATACCGCCATTAATCGTGCAGGAGCCCAGACCAATGACATATTTTGGATTTTGCATTTGCTCATAACAGCGGATCACAC
>WTAX01000503.1 GCA_013139395.1 Gammaproteobacteria bacterium
AGCAGCCGTTCGGCAGAGTATAGACGCTGGCGATAAGAACGGCCTCGTAAACAGGCTCGTAGTTGTGGTTCTTCATTGGTATCTTTACCGTAAAACCCATTTTTTTGATAACGGCCGTCATCACTGGAAAGTCTTACTATCACGTCTTTATATTTATGTGCCACCAGCATATGGCGTGAACCACAGTTATGGGCGCAACTGGTGACGATGGTTTCCAGTTCATCGTCTTTGGGGTAAGGTGCGTAGGCATGTGCCTTTGCCTCCTTGCCGTATTTCAGTTCCACCAGTCCACTGCTTGCAAGAACTCCTGCACCGGCTGCTGTATCTTTCAAAAAGGAACGTCGGCTCAGGTTCAAGTGTTTCTGAATCTTATCAAAGTTCTCTTTAATGCTCATGGGTTATTTTCCTTTATGCCAGATACACTCTTTTTTTATGGGCTGATTCCATGCAAGAATCGATTGCTATGTAACAGCTGCCAGGAATTTAGTAATACTTTATGACCAGGCACCTACTGATGCCCGGTCTGAATATGGTAGCTATAACTGGATTTGAACCAGTGACCCCAGCATTATGAATGCTGTGCTCTAACCAACTGAGCTATATAGCCATGCTTTTTAAATGATAGAGTTATTTTATGAATGTTTAAATAATTAGTAGACCCTTGATTTAATGCCTGCAATATCATATTTCATACGATTAGTAATTTTTGCTGCGGTTTTTAATGAATCTCTGGGGATGCGCATCAATTCAAAATCACAGACATATGGATGATCTTCCTGCACATCATCCTGAAAAACTGCGATTGAAATGAATACAGGGTTTTCCCAGTCAGTATCTAAAAATGACTGCAGCCAGTCACGTCTCTCCTGCTTTGTTTTTACACACAATAGTGCTTCAACATTATGGGCAAAGATACTTTTTGATTGTGATTGTTTCAGTAAACAATTATCCAGATGATCGAGGTTAATAGTATCTGCCTGATGACCAAAGAACTGCATTTCTTCTTGTCGATAATCATAAAATTTCATATCAAGATGGTTGCACAACATCAGACATAATTCTGGCTGATAGCCGGGAAGCAGTACAATACTGCCATTCTTATTACCTTTTTGCTGATAATATTGCTCAATTGCTGTCAGCCATTCTTGTTCTTTACTCATAATTATATCCTTCGTAATATGGTTGATGTATTAACGCCATGGAACAAAATCTAATACAGCATCCAATTGTTCTTCAGTGAACAACGACTCAACAATTGGAAATAATTTCATTTCTTCTGCCAGTGTGTGATGTTTCAGGATATGTGCGAAATCAGCCAGATCCTGTTGTGCAGTTTCCAGTGTCATTTCTTCGACCAGTGTTCTTATAAAACCGTGTTCACGGCCTAAGCTAATGCATAATTCAAGATGTTCTTTATGCTCCTGAACCAGCAACGCAAAAATAGTTTGTTCTTCATGCTTAAGGTGTGCTTCAAGCTCTGTTTGGTTATATTTTTGAACTAATTCTATGCCTTTTGCCAATTGACTGTGATCACCACTTTCAGAAATCTGAGCAATTTTTTCAGCAAATACAATACAGTCATTATGCTCATGAGACAGTTTTTGTAATTGTTGACACCTTTTCTTTTTAAAATCAATACAATGATTATTTACAGATTGTTTTGCCGATTGAATATAAGCATCGTTAGTACGTATTGTCATTGTGAACCTCTTTGTAAGCTGACTTATCTACCGATAAGTCACGCTTTACATATGGTAGCTATAACTGGATTTGAACCAGTGGCCCCAGCATTATGAATGCTGTGCTCTAACCAACTGAGCTATATAGCCATGCTTTTTAAATGATAGAGCTTTTAAGTGATAGCGCTGTTAACTGCTATACATATGGCCGCGTTTCTCCATCAGATCGAGAATAAGTTTAGTGAGAATTAACTCCATAGCATATTGCATTTTTCCACCAGGTATAACCATCGTATTGTATGCCGTAATCTGTAGTCCTTCGATTAAGCCTTTTAAATGTAACTTATATTCAACTGAAGGTTGAAATTTAAGAAAATGAATAATCACAAGACTTTGATCGGATGTTGGTATCTGTCTGACCATAAACGGATTTGAAGTATCTATAATAGGTACCCTCTGAAAATTTATATGAGTATGAGAAAATTGCGGCAGTATGTAATTCATATAGTCGTACATACGCCGATAAATTGTTTCCTGTACTTCATCAGGATGATAACCACGATCTTTAGTATCACGACTGATTTTTTGAATCCACTCAAGATTAATGGATGGTGCAACTCCTATTAATAAATCAACCTCATCGGCCAGATTATGTTTTTTATCAATGACTCCGCCATGCAGACCTTCATAAAACAGTAAATCAGTACCATTAGGAATTGCTTCCCAGGGGGTAAAAGTTCCTGGTTCACCTCCATAAATACTCGCTTCTCCTTCATCATGGATATAATGGCGGCGTTTTCCTGTTCCATCTTTTCCATAACTTTGAAATAGTTCGAGTTGTTTATCAAATAAATTTCCTTCCGGGCCAAAATGGCTTAAATTTCTACCTTCTTTTTTTGCCTTTTTTTTCTCTTTTTTCATTTCTATTCTGTTGTAGCGATGGAAACTGTCTCCCGCTACAAAGGCAGCTTGTGCTCCAACTCGATTAAATATGTTATCAAGAGTATCTTTAACTGTGGTGGTTCCCGCTCCAGATGATCCTGTGACGGCAATAATAGGGTGTCTTTGTGACATAATCTGATCCTGTAATATTGTGTTAGTCAAGTACCTGAAAAAGCTTACTACTATGGTTGTGATTTTGACATATACGACAGAGATCTTGTTCAGACTGTGTATTTTGCTTTGGTAAATGAAAAGTATTACCACATGCGCTGCACTTGTTTTCAGATAAGTGAATAGTATCTATTTCTGCGTAAGACCAGCTGTTAATGCTAATAGCATTTGATTCACAGACCGAACAGCATAAACCACATCCGGTGCAGCTTGCCGGATCGATTTTATACAGAGCTGAATTTTGATCTTCATCGTCAACTAATTGTAAAGCATTAGTGGGACAAAGTCTTATACAGGTATTACAGCCATTACAGTGTGCTGTGTCTAACATTGGCACCCAGGGCCATTTTATATCAGTGTTTTCTGATTCCGGCAACAGTTGTCCTGGTGGAATTGTACGGTATTCTGGTAAGTTAAGAGGATCGATTAACACCAGTTGTTCACGAAATTTCTGACCACCGCCACGCAGAAAATGTCGTCTTGATAATTGTGTACCACGATTAATGACTTCATCAGAATTATATATTTTGTTCCACACTCTATAGGAATGTTTTAATAATTTCATTACCGGCTTATTGCGTTCAGCAAGCAAATCATTAAGCTGTTCAACACGAGAATAAATAGTTTCAGGTTGCTGTTTTTCAGATTCAAAGTATGAACAATGACTACACTCATCTGTTGCGAGTAATATATGTTCAATGCCGGCTTTGTAGAGTTGTAAAAGTTGTCGTTGACCCAGTGCGTGTACACAGGGGATAACAACATTACTTTCTTTTACACCGCTTTTTTCACAGGCAAACAGGGCAACCATTCGATAACCCAATGTCCGAATGACCCAGGGGAAATCAATATGTAATGCGCCGCCAGGGCAGGCAGGTATACACAAACCGCAGCCATTACAGGCTTCTATATCAAGTCCTAAATTATCATCGTCAAGTATCCATGCGTTTGTTGGACAAGCTGCCGCACAGGCATGACAATCTGAATCATTACAGAGTGCATGCACACAGTCATCAGCATTAATTTCCGGCAGACGAACTTCCTGTGTAATATTTTCCAGAAGTTTTTTTCCTGAATTATTCATATGGGCTCTTGAATCCGTTTTTTTGTGTTATTGTTTCATAGCATGAATGTAGGCAACGAGATTGCTGATTTCTTCATCGGTTAAATCAGCACGCCCCGGCATGGAAACATTACCACCATATTTAGCTGCGCCATACTTGATAACGTCAGCAATATCACTATCAGAGCCAGGTTGACCATCACCATTAGTATCAAAGCGAAAACTTGCTGTGACAAAACTAGCAGGTTTGGGCGTTAAAGCAGCTGCAGCAACACCATCACCAGCACCCGTCGCACCATGACAGGCGGCACAAGCACCTTTACCATCATAAACTGCTTTACCCGCGGCACTATCACCTGCAAAAACAGGTGTGCTTGCTAATACCGCTGCAAGTGTAAATGGTATGATTGTTAATAAACTTTTTTTCAATATTTTCATAAAATATCCTTTTAAATTAAGGGAATTACACTGCTGGACCTATGCCCGGTACAAATTGCACAGGCATTTCTTCAGGTTTTGCCTGCCCTGGTTTCATGCGTTCATCAATTTCTTCTCTGCTGGGACGAGCTTGTCCGAGAATTTCTGCAATAATGTCACGCAATTCTTCACAATAAGCGGCAGTTAAGGCTGCCAGACCGGCAAAATATTGTGTATCACAGCGAGCTAATACGCGTTCACCAAAATTACCCAGCCAGCGTAATAAATGTTCATCCATAAATATGGCCAGCTGCTCAAGGGTTTCGGGCTTATTATCCTGATCTAACATCCAGGCCAGGAACTGCAATTCATAGACTAAGTGATCATCGGGTCGTAAGCGCCAGTCTGGAATTCCAAGACCGTATTTTTCATACCAGCCGCGTACCTGAAACATGGTGTCCTGACAAACCAGACTATCTTCATCAATCCATACTGATTCTTCCGGAGAAGCCGATAGATTATGGTTTAAGTAGATAGCGGCATAATCTGCAGCAAGATCATCAAGTGTCTCTCTATCAATATACTTAGAGAATTCCGCTAAGGATTGCTGAAACAGAGCCATAGCCTCTGCACCAGGTCCAGAGTCAGGTAATATGGTCAGACAGAATGGAAAATCAATTTTTTTAAGTTCATCAATTTGTGTCTGATCAGGCTCTTTGTCATGCAAAGAAGCCATGATCTTAAGATCTTCTGCAACACGAGTTCGAAAGGTACTTAAAAAATCATCGATATCATAATTGGCTAATGATCCATAACTCATTTTAATTTTCCTTTACTATGGGCAACAAATCCTATTGAAGGTTTGGTGAGTTCAATATTAGCCATGTTTTTTACCTGACGTGACACTTTGTCTGAGGCACCTAATGCTACAGTCTCTAAACTGCTGTCCCATATTTTTTCAATAGGACCAATATCCAATACCCGCATCATACAAGCCATCACACAATAGGGCTTACGACCGGCGTCGATTTCATCAACACACATATTACATTTTTTAACAATATTCTCTGAGGGATCATATTGTGGTGCACCGTAAGGGCAGGCGGCTTCACAGCGACGACAGCCTATACATAGGGTAGAGTCAATATCAACAATACCATCTTTCTTACGTTTAAAGATGGCGCCGGTGGGACAGGTTGGTAAACAGGCTGGTTCAGCACAGTGGTTACAGGACATATTGACCTTGTAAGCAAATACATCAGGATAGGTGCCGCCTTCAATATATTGAACTCTACGGAAACGTGGTCCTGGAGCCAGTCCGTTTTTATCTTTACAGGCAATTTCACAGGCTCGACAGCCGATACAGTCCACATTATGGTGAACAAAACCCAGCTGCATATCGGGTTGAACGGGAGTATACGTTTCACGCTTATGGCGCTTAACCGCTTCCCGGATTTTCTTGACATCTTTCTTCGTTGACATGTTTTGTTCCTTCAAGTCTGATTAATAATCGCGGCGGAAAACGTGAGCGCGGGAGGTGGACAATTGATCCCATCCGGGACGATGAGCCAGTTTGGTTTTCTGTATATTACACAGCACAGTATTGTAGGCAAAAGCACCTGCCGGGCTGGGTTCATCCAGTGTCAAAAAGTCAGGGTTACCTGAACGATCAACGCCATTTTCATCCAGGTCCATCCACACGCCTTCATGCAGTACTAGTACTCCCGGCATACAGCGCTCCGTGACATAGACAGGTACAACGACCTTGCCGCGATCATTCCATATTTCAACAGTATCACCATTTTTCAGCCCTAAGCGTTTAGCATCTGAGGCGTTAACAGTAACTTCCTGTTCATAGGTTTCACGTAACCATGAGCAATTATTAAAAATTGAATGCGTACGCCAGCGTGGATGAGGCGAAATAAGGTGGAAAGGAAAATCTTTCGTTTTAGGCGAATTTAAAGATTCCCATGGTTCAATCCATTTTGGAATGGAAGGAATATGATATCCATATTTGGTTTTTTTCCAGTCAGCAATATTTGCCAGTTCTGAACTGAGGATTTCAATTTTTCCGGAAGCGGTTTCAAAGGGTATGCCTTTTTCAATCTGATCCCGGAAACCGACTAATGGTTTATCCATCTTGACTTTATAAACACCATGCCGTTTAAACTCATTCCAGGTCATTTCAATATGCTGGTGAGCCATGACTTTGGTTTCCCACCATTCACGTAAATAAGCCTCATCAACCGCATCATTATTATTAAAATAGTCTCGGCTGGCCTTGGGGTTATAGGCTTTACCGAAGACGTCGCCGCCAATACGATAGGCCAGTTCAGTGAAAATCTGTATATCAGTTTTTGATTCACCCATAGGTTCAATGACCTTGGGACGGTGAATATAATAATGACCCTTATACCAGGGGAGAGCTGTATCATGACGTTCAAAATGGGTTGAAACAGGCAATAGCACATCAGCCCAGATTCCGGATGGCGTTATGGTTGAATCCATACAAACGACCAGTTCCAGCATTTTAATTGCGGCCAGATCTTTGTTGATATTAGTTAACTGATTGAGCCAGTCCGAACCTTGCCAGAAAATAGCCTTGATATTGGGTATCTGCCCATCGGTTGCATCCTGTCGGGGCCAGAGCCCCACTTCCTCACGTTTGACATTGGGATAATTGAGTACACAATGTGCCCAGCGATCCGATTTGATTGCCTGGAACCAGATGTTTGCATATTGATCATAGGGGTAGGCCACCGCCTCAGCATGCCAGCCCTTGCCGACACCTTCTGCACAACCACCAATGATACCAATATTACCTGTCATGGCCTGAAGTGCTGCCGCCATGCGACTGTATTGTTCACCATAAGCATTTCGTCCAGGTCCCCATGATGCTTTAAGGGCTGCGGGCTTGGTGGTGGCATACATGTCTGCCAGTTTTATAATATCTTTTGCCGGAACACCACAGATTTTTGATGCCCATTCTGGTGTTTTAGGCTGACCATCATAGGTACCTAAAATATAATCTTTAAAGTTTTCCTGACCATTGGCTGAGTTTTTACCCCAGTCCGGCATTGTTCCGGCATCCATACCCTGTACAAATTTATCAATAAAGGCCTGATCCTGGAGATTATTAGAAAAGATATAATGAGCCATTCCCGCCATCATAGCGGCATCAGTATTGGGTTTGATGGGGATCCACCAGGCATCATAAACAGCCGCAGAATCAGTGTATTGAGGATCGATGAGAACAAACTTACAGCCGCGTTGTTTGGCCATACGCATATACATAACGGTGTTGCCGCCATGAAAGGTATAAGCGGGATTCCAGCCCCACATGATCATTAATTTGGATTCAGCAAACGTATCATCTTCGCTGCCGTCCTGAATGGTGCCATAGGTCCATTTCGAACTGGCAGTGGTTGCCTCATAAGAGGGGACAGACCATGAGTTAGTGCGACAGCCGAACATTCCCAGAAAACGACCCAGCAAGCCTTCAATTTGATCAGACTTGTGTAATACTCCGTAGGATGCTCCGGCATAACTTTGATCCAGTATTGCTGTTGGTCCATAAGTGGATTTAATGTGGTTCATTTTTTTGACCACAAAATTTAATGCTTCATCCCAGGAAACCCGTTTAAATTTACCTTCACCACGTTCACCAACACGCAGCATAGGGTAGAGCAGGCGTTCAGCAGAATAGATACGTTGTCTATAGGAACGGCCACGTAAACAGGCGCGTAACTGAGGCTCTTCCATGGTATCTTTGCCAAAGTGACCATTTTTTTGATAGCTGCCATCATCGGTAGATAATCTGACAATAACGTCTTTCCATTTATGGGCAACTAACATATGGCGTGAGCCGCAGTTATGAGCACAACTAGTGACCACGGTGTCTAATTCATTATCTTTAGGATAAGGTTCATAGACAAAGGCTTGTGCCTCTTTGCCGTACTTCATTTCAGCAAGTCCGCCTGCGGCAAGAGCTCCTGCTCCTGTTGCTGTTCCTTTTGGAAAGGAACGTCTGGTCAAATTTAAACGTTGTTGAAGTTTATTGAAGCTTTCATTACTGCTCATACTTTGTTCTCCTTGGGCCAGAATAATTATTTATTGGCAGTTTTTTGATCAGTTATTCTGAATCTTGGGTTGGATTCCGTAGGGCGATCTTTAGCCCATTCAGGCACTTCTTTGGCAATTCCAGGCCATGAATTACGTGCATAGGGGTATGAGATTCGATACCATTGACGTCCACCATGACAACCAAAGCAAACATCGGAATTTTCTTTACCAGCGGTTTCAATTGCTTCTGCATTGAGATAATTGACCTGATGTCGATTGCTGCGAATACCGACATGGCATAATAAACAATTGTTCTGAAAAATAGCACCTGAAGTATTCCACTCAGAGGGTAATCCCATTACCTTATAATCCGGGAAATCACCGTGACACATAAGACAGATTTCAGGATTGACCTGTTTGCGCAGGGTGTATTGTGTCTGTTCATGATTTGGAGGTATGACTGCTTGTTCTCGAGGATCGTTACCCTGATGACAGGTATTGCATTTCATGTTCATCAGTTTTTTTGCAAGGTTTTCAGTGAGGTGACGCTGATGGAATGTTTTTTGTGGGCCTTCATAAGTGGATAGCGTTTGATACCAGGCCAATGAATCATTCACCACAACACCTGCAGGTGAATTTGTTAAAACTTCACGTGTAAGGACTTCCTGATGACAGCTCAAACATTGCTCATTGGTTGCAGTTGCAATGGCAGGCTGAAAGTGGAGTGGATCCCAACGCGCTTGATCATAATTTATTTCTCCTGTTTTTTGGGCTGCCCAAAGAGTCGCAGCACTCATTGACAACAGGAGTAGTGTCAGGAATAGACAATATCTTTTCATTTTATTTTGACCTCAGGCTTCTGTTTCATCATTAACAGTAAATAAGATGAATGATGACTTAATAATTAGGTAAAAAAATGGCGCATCCCTGCGCCATTGTAGAAAAAGGAAATAAATTTCCTATCTCCAGGCAGACATACCGCTCATTCCACCCATACCGTTCATGCCCTGCATACCAGACATGCCGTTCATTCCAGACATTCCGCTCATACCGCCCATGCCAGACATTCCGCTCATACCGCCCATTCCTGACATACCGCTCATGCCAGTAGCAGGGTAGAAGAAGATTTGTCCTTGAGGAGTAATCTTGAAGTAGCCGCTCATGCCAGACATACCGCCCATTCCAGACATACCACTCATGCCGCCCATACCAGACATACCGCTCATGCCGCCCATTCCAGACATACCGCTCATGCCATTCATTCCAGACATACCGCCCATGCCCTGCATTCCAGACATACCGCCCATGCCGTTCATTCCAGACATACCGCCCATTCCGGACATACCGCTCATTCCAGCAGGACGCCATACCCATTGACCGCCCATGCCAGACATACCGCCCATGCCGTTCATTCCAGACATACCGCCCATGCCCTGCATACCAGACATACCGCCCATGCCCTGCATACCAGACATACCACCCATGCCGTTCATTCCAGACATACCGCCCATGCCTTGCATACCAGACATGCCGCCCATGCCAGACATTCCGCTCATGCCAGACATACCGCCCATTCCAGACATACCGCTCATGCCCTGCATTCCAGACATACCGCCCATGCCCTGCATACCAGACATGCCGCCCATTCCAGACATACCGTCCATGCCCTGCATACCAGACATACCGTACATACTTGCACTAACTGAAGTTGCTGCAACAGCACCAACAATAGCCGCAACACCCATGATTTTTTTTATTGATTTAGTCAGAGATAACATTCGCATTTTAGAACTCCTTTGGTTTAAAAAAACTGTCATTATTATTTTTGACAGCTACTTAATGTGATAAATATATTTTTGCTTTACACAAACATATTTATCAAAAAATTGATTATGTTTAACGGTGCCAGCCACGCAGATCATATGGACCTGTCATTCCTGGTATAGTAAATGGTGTATACCAGTTACCCTGGTTATCGAGAAAATAAAGACTTTTGGGATAAGGCATATCAACACCTGTAAGAGCGTATTTATACCAGGCCTGATTATGCTGCACCCATTCCATAACGGGTGCACCGGCAGGACGTTGTGAAGGTGCTGTACCGGCAACAGGATAATCAGCTGCGCTGGCTGTGCTGGAAAAAATGGATAACATGAACAAGCAGATAAAGTACTTATTGATGGATTTTATTTTCATAATTATGTCCTTGTTTAATCCTGCATGATTTGCCCGTTTGATAGTCCTATAGCAACGCCTGTGCCAGCCATCTTTATTTAATACTAAGTTACTGATTTTCTGAAAAAAAATGGCTTTGAAGAATTTGCTGGTTATTTATTGGAAAAAAATAACCTGACTTTGTGTCAGCTCATTTAAGAAGCAAAGGGGGATTTGTTAAACAGGAATGAAAAGTTGCAATAATGAGTTCTTACATAAATAATGATAAAAAACAGTAAGATAGCTTTTGTTTTCTTTGGGAGAAAATTTCGATGACAATTTGTCAGAACGTATGATTACGTCCTGACAAGTGGTGTTAATTAAGGAGTTAGTTAAGGAGTTAGTTAAGGTAAGGAATTAGTTAAGGAGGAGCACGGCACCATCATTGCTTCTGATTGCAACTTGATGCATCAGTGTATGAGGTGATTTATTGGTCACTATACTGATAATATAAACATTAATTATTTTTCTGATTTTTCCAACAGCAGCATTGCCGATAGAATTATCCTGCAGCCATCCTTGTGCGATATCATGTGCTTCCTGCCAGGTATTAACGGGTAAATCAATATTAACAGTG
>WTAX01000065.1 GCA_013139395.1 Gammaproteobacteria bacterium
GCAAACCTGGCCAGAGATAGTCCAGTCTTTTCATAATAGCCCACATGTCAGGTTATGGATAAAAAGTCACCTGACCTGAGGTTAGCTTTAATATGCATTGGTATAATTAAAATACATACTATATACTAATTTAGTCAGGTGTAGATTAACAATTTTCTGTTACTGAAGTGATGTAAATCAGGACAAAAGACAGATTGTATTGCTCTTTAACCTTTTTTCAAATTAACTTCAGGCTTTGTCAAAATAAAAAATTACATCTATACTAATACTTCTATGTATAGGCGGCAGCTGATTACATGGATGTTATTTGTTATTAAACCGTAATCTCTCAGGAGTAGTAGTATGTCAAAAAAAGATAAAAAGAAACAATCAAAAAAAGCTTTATTAAAGCTTGCTGCTAAGGCAAAGGCAAAGGCTAAGGCTAAAAAAGCTAAGGCAAAAAAAGCTAAAGCTAAAAAAGCTAAGGCAAAAAAAGCCAAATCGAAGAAAAACAAAAAGAAGTCTAAAAAGTAATTATTCATAATTATTGACTACAGGCTGGTATCTCTTTGACGCAATTTATAAAGAGATATCAGCCTTTTTTTTAGGCAAAGAAATACTATGAGTTTTCAATGGATAATGAAACAGAAATAACTGCCGACTTTCTGATAGGGCTGGGGAATTGGCTAAAACCCTATCTGGATTTAATTGGCGGCAATCTATATTTGCAAGCATTAATTATTCTATTAATTTTTTTGAGTGTCGCAAAATTAACCAGTGTCATCATTACTACAGTAGTATTACGTTTTGTTCGTAATACTAAAACAAGCATTGATAATAAAATTATAGCCATATTACATGCGCCTATTGAGTTATAGTTAGATCTGGTGTTTGACAAAAAGATGGGTTGACGTATTCTGTTGGAATTTTATCCACCACGATAGAATTTACAACAAGGAACACGTCATGGATCATGATAATATTTTTCAACTGAAACAACCAGAAGAATCTGCTTCTGATGCATTAACCGAGCTGCTAAGAAATGGTGCCAAAGAACTTTTAATATGAGGCAACGATGCTGTTTTATGCTACCTTTGGGTTACATTTATATTGAGGCAATTCGCTTTATGAAATTACATAGAGTTTTTCATTTTATCGTCTATTATTAAAAGTATAAGATAGGCACTCTTCATAAAGTTAATATGAACATTTGAATTGAGAGCGTATGGCTCTTGTGCTGTTAACACTGAATAAAGTTCGGAGTAGGCATGAGTAAACAAGAATCAGAAAATTCCTTATTGCCATCTAGGGAAGATGAGTTCAGTCGTTGCAAGGTTTGTTGCGAACCCATTAATGCCAGGGCCATCAAATGTACCAAATGCGGCTCCTATCAGGACTGGACCAGGCACCTGTTACGCTGGAGCGCACTGCTAATCACTCTGTTTGGCCTGGCACCGCTGTGGAGCATATCCAACTCCCTCTCAAAACTCAGCGTTGACACTAAAGTAGCGCATATTGAGGCGGCACTGACTGCCTGTGAAAAAGATTCGGTGCGGCTGGTATTCGAAAATTCAGGCGAAATCAGTGGCATTATCACAGACATCACATTCGCTTTACTGCAGGATGGCCAACGTACTGTCCCAGGCCTCGAGCTTCGCAATAACCTCGAAGATGAACAAGATATTCTTGTTATCCCGGATCAACCTCCGGTCAGGGTGACCTATAGTCCCTATATCGGTAACACCAAGGCCAGTTTTATTTCTGAATCCCGGTCACATGAAAACTGTTTGTATCAATTGCAGGTCAAATGGATTGACTTCGCTGGCTCGCACCAACAATTAAGCCGAGAGTGTGGATGCCCATGAATAATTCACTAAGTGTGTCAATTATTGCTACTGTTTTATTGCTTACCATTGCATGTTCGGCCTTTGCGGCGCCAAAAAATGAAGTAGCCCTGTTTGAATATGAGGGGGTCAGTGAAGGAGGAGTATCCTCGGCTAAATTTGGTGTATTTAAAGGTATTCTCAAGGATAAAATATCTAATCTCAAACGCGAAGTGCTACAGGGCGATGCTCAGGGGTTTGATTATCTTGAAGAGGTTTATGTTAATTTTCGTGATAAGGATACTTTTGACAAATCGGAGGGCATTAATCTCTGGCTGAAAAACCAGACATCGGTACTGTGTTTAATGCGCGGTACCATC
Organism: Gammaproteobacteria bacterium; assembly: GCA_013139395.1. Lineage (GTDB taxonomy): Bacteria > Pseudomonadota > Gammaproteobacteria > GRL18 > GRL18 > GRL18. The sequence continues at coordinate 2,183 of WTAX01000065.1, forward strand.
GTCTCGGATGATAACATCACCTATCTGGTCAAGAGCAATTTTCACCTTGGTGAGCTAAAGGGAACATTCCCTTATGATACGGTCAATATCACCTTGCCGGTCAGTAGCAAAGAGTTTGGCAATACCCAGGATAGTCATAGCCTGGTAATCCTTTATGCCCTGGCCATGGATGCCAAACGATTGGGACATGATAAAAGTCATATTGCCCGGTTTCTAAATTCAGCCAACAACAAACTGGCTGATATCAAGCGTCGTGGTGGCGTACTAAACGGTGATCTTGGTATCCTTGAAACCGCATTGGCTCAGGCCACCAGAGAAATTTTGGGGGGTGATAATGGCAATTAAGTCATATCTGACCAAATTTCTGTTTCTCTTCTATTGTTTGCTTTGGGCCGGTTTTGCAATGGCTGAGCCACTACGTCTGCTGGTGCCTAAATTTTTTGGACCTGAACCACTTAGTCAGCATGTGCGCACTACCATTTATTTTGAGATGGTGAATGCTTTTAAAGCTGTGGATACTCCGGATAAAGGGGCGTGGATTCTCTATGGTCAGGAAAAACTGAAGCATCAGAATCATAATTCGGTTCTCGCTGCGGCAAAATGGCCCTCAGTCCGTGCCGATTTAGCGATTTGGGGACAGGTTCGTCAGTATGATGACGGTGTGGTGCTGCAACCTTATCTGACTGTAACATCTCTTATCAAAAAACGTCAGATCAGACCTGAGCTATGGACGCTGACTCTTAAAGATAACGAAGGCAGACCGATTCGGTTTGAATTGGATATTCCAGGGCAGTTCTATCAATTTGAGCCGTTATTGCTCAACACCGAGACCATCCTGGCTTTTGAAAACCCGCAGGGGATGCCAATCTACTCAGGGCGTAAAAGCGGTGCAATTATCGGTCATCTGGGTGAAGTGATACGTGTCTATGAGCTTTATGATGATGCGCAGCTGATTGCTACCAATGGCATCAAAGGCTGGCTTAGAATTAAGCCGATTGGCCAGACAAAAAGTGAAGCGATTAACTTTTCCAAGGGAATGGTACGGCTGCTACGTGGTGATTGGCGGGGAACACAACGCAGTTTTACTGAGGTGTTGAAAAATCACAATTTACCACAGAAATTAAGAATTCATGCACTGATTTATACTGGCCTGGCAAAAGAAAAAAGTGGCGTATCAGGGATGAATGAATTTTCCAATGCTTATGATATTAACCGTCTGGACAAGGCTGCCGCTGCTTATCTATTGATGAGTCAGGCGGCCGAAATTTCCCGCCTGCAACATTCTGGTATGCAAAGCCAGCTGCAAAAAACTCACGATAATCTACAATCAACCTTGAAATCAGCAAAAAATTTATTTGCCAAAGATGATCCCTGGCTTGCTAAAATGAGACTTTTGTTAAAACAGAATCAATAAAAAAGGAGAAAATGTGATGGAAAATACTGGTTTTAAAACTTATTGGAGTCCCGTACTATCGGTAGTTCTCTTGTTTCTTATTCAAAACACTTTTGCTATGGCCCCTGAGGGGCATCCAGAGAGTCTGGATAGCGAACTTCATTCCGATTTAAACAATCGTATGGAGCAAAAAGGTTACGTCAGAGTGCCCTATAGGCAGGAATTGTCCCGTGCTATTTCTGCTTATCTTTGGGATAACCGCGATTGGCTTATTAGCACCGATTTCAGTAAAGCCCGTCAAGCCGATGTAATGGTTTGTTTAATGGCGATAAAAGGTTATTCCGAATTTGACAAATACGTTACTGACATTAAGGATTGGTGTGATGAGATGGTTAGGGTTCCAGTCGGTCATGATTGGAAATAAGAAAATAGTTACTGCTAATGTTCAGGAAAATAAAATCATGTGTTATAAAAACAGTCTATTGTTAAAGCTTAGTGAGTTATTTTATTGTACGACAAGTCTGCTCCTAAACCAAGCTGTTGAAACTTATGATTTTTTCTACAGGAAAGTACTATTCGTAACCAAACTGAATAAATTACATTTGTAAATCAAAGTTTTTGCTATTTACTATATAGAAAAAGGATCAACAATGAACATGAACGAATTGTTAGCAATGGGTGCAAAAGCTTTTATGGAAAGCCAAGGTAGTGGTAATGCAGGCAGTAATCTTGATCATGGGGCGCTAACCTCTGCACTATCAGGTTTAAGTGGTGATAAATGAGGAAGTGGTGGAATCGATATTGCCTCAATTATTGGAAGTATGCAGGGTGGTGGTATGGCAAATATTTTTCAGTCATGGCTAGGTGATGGACAAAACCAGAAGATTTCAGGCAATCAAATCAGTGAAATGCTTGGCTCAGATAAAATTTCAGAATTTGCCTCACAATTGGGATTAAGTGAAGATAAAGCTATTGGTGGTCTTCAGGATGCCATGCCAAAAATGATCGATAATGCCAGTAGTGGCGGTTCATTACTGGACTCTATCGGTGGAATTGAAGGTGCATTTAACTTGGCTAGCAAATTTTTTGGTAAATAATAAGCACAATAAAATAACTCTTAGTAAGTATACCTCTAGATTTAGCCGAGAGTGTGAGCTAAATTATTTTTCAATAAGTTAAATGCACCTAAAAATAATTACTTATTTTTTCAGTTTTTACCCCCTCCCTAAATCGGGGTGGATATTTAAATCAAGTTTTGCTCTTTATAATTCTTAATGTCGTTGGTATTGACCTTATATAGTCATTTTAAATAGAAATCATATACAAGCCGATTTCCAGTAAGCAGTAATTTACGCGGGAGAAAAATCAACTGCTTTGACCTCGTGATTTTCAAAGTACTTTTGAATGTTGTTGCTTTGCATGCTACTGACAGGCTAAAGCCAACTTTCCTGC
>WTAX01000238.1 GCA_013139395.1 Gammaproteobacteria bacterium
CTCTGGCAGAAAATAAGTCTTAATGGCCTGCCTGGAAAACAATGTGTCCGCAAAATAATGCATAACCCTCTCAAGCGCTCTATTCTTAAAATATTAAAAGAAGCGCAAGGCCCTGTCAAAGAGTACGAACTTCATAGTACTCTTAGCGGCTCCGCCTTTGCAGAATTTATTGAACAGGCTTTTGCTGACACTATTAAAAAAAATAACAGCTCTGATCTGGCTTTGTTCCGCAAACATTTTCTGGTAATGAATGCCTTGTATGCATTGCATGATGAGCTCCTGAATCATGGCTTATACTTACATATTTCTGCACTGAATATTCAATTAAAAAAAATTGATGCTTCCAGAAGTAAGGCACAGGCACTGAGTACCGACAGCGCATTTAATAAACTCAGCTGCTACTATCAGGACTGGCAGCATTTCAAACAAACTAATGACAAAGATGTCAGCAATCTATTGCAGCAATTCTGGACAAAATTTCTGGCCAGCGAAGAAAAACAACAATCATTAACTTGCCTTGGACTTCATAAAACAGACCTGAAAGAACAGGGTAGTGACTTTAGCTGGCCCGATATCCAGCAGAGATATAAACAGTTATGCCAGCAACATCACCCCGATAAAGGCGGTGATAAGCTATACTTTATAGAAATACGTCAGGCTTATGACAATCTGAAATGCCTTTACAAATAAAAAAATTTTAAAATGACAAAAATTGAACAACTCTTAAAAAAACATTTTGGCTTTAGTGCACTTCGTAATGGACAAAATGAAGTCATTCAAGCCATTATCAATGGTCAGTCAGCGGCCGCAATATTCCCCACCGGTTCCGGAAAATCACTGTGCTATCAATTACCAGCCTTAATGCTGCCTCACCTTACCTTAGTGGTTTCCCCCCTGCTGGCCTTAATGAAAGATCAGATTGATTTTTTAAGAGCACATGATATCCCGGCTGCCAGTATCGACTCCAGCCAATCAAGAGAGGAAAGTAATGAAGTCCTGCAGGGAGTTAGAAACGGTCAGATAAAGATTTTAATGATCTCCGTAGAACGTCTTAAAAATGAACGTTTCCGAGAATTTATAAAACAGATACCCATTTCACTCATGGTGGTTGATGAAGCACATTGCATTTCAGAATGGGGACATAACTTTCGACCAGATTATATCAAACTGCCTGCTTATCAAAAAGAATTTAATATTCCACAGGTGTTGTTATTAACGGCCACAGCAACCAGCCATGTTATTGATGATATGTCTACAGAGTTTCACATTAATAAAACCAATATAATCAGCACTGGTTTTTATCGAGACAATTTAGAGCTTTGTGTTTATCCCTGTGCTGAAAAAGACAAGCTGAATTTTTTAGGTCATTATATTCAATCTCATCAAGGTGAGGCAGCAATTATATATGTCACCTTACAAAAAACAGCCGAAAAGATAACCGCCTGGCTCAATCAAAATAAATGCTCTGCAGAAGCACCAGTAGAAGCCTATCATGCTGGACTAAAAAATGACGTTCGTGCAGCCATTCAAGAACGCTTTATGGCATCTAAAACTCATTGCATCGTGGCCACCATTGCCTTTGGTATGGGTATTGATAAAAGCAATATTCGTCATATCATCCATTATGACCTGCCCAAATCTATTGAAAACTATGCTCAGGAAATTGGTCGTGCCGGAAGAGATGGTAAACCCTGTCATTGTGTCTTACTTGGTAATTTAAATGGCCTGAGCGTCCTGGAAAACTTTGTCTATGGCGACACACCTGAGTTATCCGGTATTCAAATCGTGCTCAATGAGATAGCCAATGACATAACCAATGAAAAAACCAAAGGTGAGCAATGGGAGGTCATGCTCTATACTCTTTCTAACCTGAGTAATATTCGTCAATTACCCTTAAAAACGTTATTAGTCTACCTGGAAGTTGCAGGCATCATTAAAGCTAAATACAGTTATTTTGCAGAATATAAATTCAAATTATTAATTACACAAGATGAACTAATACACCAATTTAAAGGCGAACGACAGACATTTGTACAAGCGATTTTAAACAATAGTCAACACTCCAGAATATGGATTACTCTGGATCTTGAGCAGATACAGGCTCACTATCAATGCGATCGCCAACGTATTATTACAGCACTTGAATATTTTCAGGAAAAAGGCTGGATAGTGTTAGAAAGCAAACAGATGACCGACGTTTATCAGGTGATTAATAATCAGTTTGATGCAAAAGAGTTAGCTCAAACACTCTATCAAAAATTTAAACACAAAGAGCAGGCCCAGATACAACGGCTTAACGAGATGCTGTCGCTCTTTCAATCACAAAGCTGCCTCACTCAACAACTGGCTCATTATTTTTCTGATCAGCAAGTCACACAAAACTGCGGCCATTGTTCTGTTTGTCTGGGCAAGTATCAAGCCTGGCCGGAAAAAATTACCCTGCCGACAATAGCACCGGATGAATTACAAACTATCATTACTGATCTGAACAATAGTATCATTAAGCACTTTGCACAGCCTGCATCCAGTGAACTGATATGCCGTTATTTATGCGGTATCACCACTCCCTGGCTAAGCAAAGTCAGAGCCCGGCAATTAGGACACTTTGGTCATTATGAAGACTATGCCTATGAAGAAGTACGAGCTGCTTTACAGTCTTAAAATGAATAAACTAACTAATTATTGACTATAAAACTGATAGTCATTACGCCCCTGCTCTTTTACTTTATACATTGCTGAATCAGCATATTGCATAAGAGCCTTGATGTTGTCAGCATCTCCTGGAAAAAGACTAATACCCATGCTCACCGTTAGTTGATAAACTCTGGA
>WTAX01000365.1 GCA_013139395.1 Gammaproteobacteria bacterium
CAGAAAGTGAATTACGTCAGATAGCTCATAAAGCGGGAAGCACTCGTATTAAACGCTTTAAAAGAGATAATGGCAAAACGACATTTGCTATTGATGTACAGATCAGTGTTAAAGATTTTCTGGAGAATCTTGATCTGACGAATGATAATGCTCAGGATGAAGGTGTGGGTGTTGGTTCTCAGAATACCTGTAATCCTCAGGAGATTCAGATTGAGTTAGAAAATTTATTGGATGAAATATCTGATAAATGATGTATAAATTAATTTCTCCTGCCATCATCTAAAAATTCAGACAGAGAAGTTGTACTTCCCCTTAAAAAATAATATAATACCGCACCTTTGACAGCCAGCTGGCTTGTCAATTCCTTGCTTTTTGACAGTATATTGCTGGCCCCTATGTTTATAGCGGGTTCAATAGACTTGCGCAGAAAGCTGATTAACCACTCTTAAAGGCTAATTACCCGTAAGGATTGTCTAAATGAGACACTATGAAATTGTATTTCTTGTCCACCCAGATCAGAGTGAACAAGTACCTGCTATGATAGAACGCTACCGTGCTACTGTTGAAACAAACAATGGTACAGTCCATCGTCTGGAAGATTGGGGCCGCCGTCAACTGGCTTATCCAATTAACAAAATCCACAAAGCACATTATGTATTAATGAATGTTGAGTGTGAACCAGCAAGCATTGATGAATTAACTCATGCTTTCCGCTTTAACGATGCCGTTCTTCGTAATCTGATCATCTCTATGAAAGGTCCATATACGGACACTTCTCCTCTTGCTAAAGAAAAAGAAGAGTCTAGCTCTGAAAGAAGTGCACCTGAAAAAGCAAGTCACTCTACAGAGAAAAAAGAGAATGCACCTGAAAAAGCAAGTCACTCTACAGAGAAAAAAGAGAGTGCACCTGCTGAAGCTGCTGCTGAATAATAGCGCTTCATTGAATTTAAATAGAGATTAATAAATAAAGGTAAAAAAAATGTCACGCTATTTCCGTCGTAGAAAATACTGTCGTTTTACTGCTGAAGGTATTACTGAGATCGATTATAAAGATCTGGCAACCCTAAAGAATTATGTCATGGAAAACGGTAAAATTGTACCAAGCCGTATCACCGGTACAAGCGCCAAATACCAGCGCCAGCTGTCAACAGCAATTAAACGTGCTCGTTACCTGGCTTTACTTACATACACTGATAGTCACGACTAAAACGAAGTAATCGTTTGAAATCACTATTTTAACCTCTTTTAAACAATAGTTAAAATAGTGTGACTTGAAGATAGTTAAGGATAAGGTAGAGTAAGAAATAACAACAACTCTACCTAACGCAGGATAAGGTAGAGTAAGAAATAACAACAACTCTACCTAATTCTAATTTAATTTAGAGAGAGTTCACATGAACATTATTCTATTAGAAAAAATTAATAAGCTGGGTCAGTTAGGCGATCAGGTTTCTGTAAAAGCAGGCTTTGGTCGTAACTTCCTAATCCCACAAGGTAAGGCATTACCAGCAACTGAAGCAAACATTAAAATGTTTGAAGGTCGTCGTGCAGAGCTTGAAGCTGCCGCTGCTGAATCATTAGGTGCTGCTGCTGCACGTGCTGAAGGGCTTAACGATAAAGAAGTCGTTATTGTTCGTAAAGCTGGTGATGAAGGCCGTATGTTCGGTTCTGTTACCAATGGTGATATTGCTGAAGCATTAACCGCTGCAGGCGCTAACGTTGAAAAACGTGAAGTTCGTATGCCAGAAGGTGCAATTCGTGAGTTGGGTGAATATGATATAGCCATTCATCTGCACACTGATGTTAATGCAACTGTTAAGATCATTGTTGAAGCTGAGTAAATTCAGCTGTTTGAAAAAGATTAAGTTAATGTTATAGTTAATTTAAGACAATGCTCTAATAAAAAGGCTGCACCTGAATACAGGTAGCAGCCTTTTTTTATCTGTGTTATTTTAAAAAATAAGCTTATGGTTATGGTAAGAGTAGCTTAAATTGCCCGCCGCCCAGTTGTGATTTATTATCAATGACTGTAAAACCTCTTTTGTCCCCGTTATGATGAATATTAGCTATTTTCTCTGCAAAATAGAGACCTAGCCCGGTACTGCCTGACTGCATATCAATGGCAGTTTCCAGCGAATCTGGATGGACAAACATTTTTTCAGGAAAGCCCTTACCATCATCCTCGATACAAATTTGTAAATAATCATCAATTATTTTTGCACTGAGTTTAATTTTAGACTTAGCATAGCGAGTTGAATTATTGATAGTACTATTGATGATGGCGGCAATTAAATCTTTATCAAAAAACCATTCAATGGTTTCATCGCATTCCATGTTGATGGAAAAATCGTTCTTTTCATTGATGAGTGAATTATTGATTATAATTTCTTCAAGAAAATCATAAAGATTATATTGATCGGCCTGAATTGAAAACAAGTGTGTTTCCATTTTATACAACGATAATAACTGTACCAGAGAATTATTAATGCGTTGCAATTCATATTGTATGCGATAAACATTGTCTTTTAGTTCAGGCTTAAATGTTTCCAGGCTGTAATAAAGAGTTTCAAGACTGCTCAGAGATATGAGAAGTGAATTTTTAATGTCATGTATAAACGACATTAAAACAGCATTAAATTGTTCAGATGATGCTATTTTGTCTGACGCATCCTTGTCTGGCATCTCTTTGTCTGACATTAGCTTAATCCTGAATAAATAGCTTCCAGTTTTTGATATTTTTCATTATTTTTGTCCAGATTTTGGCTGATGTCCAGATAATGTCGTGCTTTATCAATTAACTCCTGATGATGTCCAGTATTTTTAATATAGATCAAAATAGCCTGTGCAGCATTCATATTGATAGAAAGTCTATCAGGAAGATTTTGTGCAGCATCTTCAAATACCTTAATGGATTCCAAAATGTGGTTTGCATTATAAAGTCGCATACCTTTGCCATTTTGTAAAAGATAGTGATACTTTCTGGTCATTTCTTCTGTATTAGCATGTCCATCTTCTGATGGATTATTGATGTCTTCTTTTAATGCTTCCGCTAGCTCGGTTTCACCAAGATCTTCAGTGATTGCTAATAAATCATTTTGAAGCTCAACAGGGAGCTCCGATAAATTTCCGCTAATATTACTAATAGCCTGTTGGAATACTTCACGTGCTTTGTCTTCATTACCGAGCTTATGTTGTGCCATACTTTCAACAAACTGCGTATGTAATAAAGCTTTTTTGTCTTTTTTATAGTTTTTACGGGCAGCGGTAATTGTCTGAATTGCTTGTTTTCCCTTGCCGTTATCAGCATACAGTTTGACCAGATTCATATTATCGCCAATGTTACCAAAACAGGAATGTTGTCCATGGTTTACTGCTCTTTTTAACGATTTTTCTGCAGTTGAAAAATCATTATTTTGTATGGCAACTTGAGCTAAATGTTGTTGTCTTGCAACTGTATGAGGTGAAATTTTTGTGGCCTCAATAAGAATGTTTTGTTCCTCTTGAGTTTTTCCCTGTCGTTCCAGAATGTTAGCAAGCAGATCGTAAGCCTCGATATAATTTTTATTTTCCTTAATGACTTCCTCTAAAAGCACCTGGGCCTGAGCATCGTCATTACCCTCTATTAAAACCTTGGCTTTACCCACTTTTGCCCATTGAAAATCTCTGACAGAAAGTGCTTTATCATAAACCTGTTGTGCGATATCAAGTTCATTGGCAGCAAGTGCAATTTCAGCTTTAAGCTTGTTGATTTCTAATGCCTGTTTAGTGTGTTTTGCCATTTTTTCATCAGCAATTTTTAGCGCTTTCTTGTACTCTTTTTTATTATAGGCTGTATAGATATCTTTCATGATGGATTTTTTTTCTACCAGCATTTCAAGACGTTTGAGTAATAAATCTTTTGGAAAGGGTTTGTTTAAATAACCATCAGGACGATATTCAACGGCAGCCATTACCATGCTCTGAGTATTTTCGGCAGTGATCATAATGTAAATTGTGCCATAAGGAATTAAGTGGCGATGCATAATTTCTTCTAGCAATTGCTGGCCATTTTGACCCTCACCGAGATTATAATCGCACAAAATGACATCAAATTTGTTATGGATTACTTTTTTAAGGGCATCTTGTGCATTAGCTGCATCATCAATAAACTGAGCACCACAGCTCACCAGAATCGAACGCAACATTGAACGATAATTGCCAAAATCATCAATGATCAGAAAACGGATATTTGAGAGATCGAGTCGGGCCATATGCTAATCTTAAAATATGAGTAAAGACACTTCAAGAATAGCAAAAATAGAGCTAATAACAAGCATTAAATAAGATACTTAGCTTATTGATAATAAACAACTATAGCTCACTAGCGATAAACCATTTAAAAAATAGGGCTGTTAACGATCAAATAATACTTAAGTTAAGTCATCATCTGTTTCATTGACATCGACCTGACCGGACATACGGCGTCGAATATGTGACCAGGACATGCCAATTGCTAAAACCATAGAAAGCAAACTTAAAATGATATAGGTAATGATTTGAATACTATCAGCAGGGATGAAGCCCCAATCAATTACCATCCACAATAACGTACCAAAAAATGCAAATGCCAGAATTAAACCGATTAAACCTAATGAGGTGATAGTGGCGCGAATATAAACAACCCAACCAATAAGCAATACGATACCAGCAAAGGCCATGAGAGGTTCAAAGCCTGTTTCCATGCCTTTCAATATCCAATCATAAAATGAATAACCACTGGGATTAAATGTCGCAAAAACTAAAATAAATGCAAAAAACAAACGTACAAAAAAACTGCCCAGATTAAATCTGTTACTAGCCATATTGATGATCCTGTCAATCTTATTTAAGGGCGTTATTTTACTAGAGAAAGAGATTGGATGCGAATTGAAAAGATTATTTCACTAAAAAATAAAACAAAACCAGGTTAGTAATAAATAAAACGATACTAATGCTTCGCCAGACCAGTACAGGATTGTGTTCAATCAGTGGCGTTGCTATGGTGTTGAGAAAATGAGGATTAGGATGTTTTAGATCGTGTAAAAATTCAAATACATCTTCATGACGTAATTTAATATCTAATGACAGGGCTTTTTGTATAGCGCCATCCATCCAGTTAGGCACCATAGGGTTTAAGTGTATACTGGAGATATATTTTAATTGAGATAATTGCCTGAAAGTGGCTTTTTCAGGCATTTCTTTACCAAAGGGCAGACTATTGTTCAGCAGCTCATAAGTAATGACGGCCAGAGAGTATAAGTCACTGCGTTCGCCACCTGATTGCCCGAGATAAAACTCAGGAGCACTATAGTTTAGGGTACCTAAAAGATTTTCTTCAGTGTTTAAGTTTTTCCTCAACTCATTTATTCCGGCAATTTTAACTGAACCAAAATCAATAATTTTTACTTTTCCTTCCGGGCTGATAATAATATTCTCCGGTTTTAAATCCTGATGCAGCATTTCCAGACGATGAAATGCACGCAGACCTTTGGCAAGTTGTTCCACTATAGGAATGACAATATCAACAGAGGGTAGAGGATTTTGTTTCATCCAGTCCCGTAAAGTTATACCGTCGAGAAATTCAGTGACATAATAAAGAGCCTTTGGTTTTTGTTCAGGAGTGATAACCTTGAGGACATAGGGGGAGTCAATACGTTTTCCTGCCCATTCTTCATGTAGAAATTGTTCAATAAAGTACTCATCATCCTCAAAATTAATAGAGGGTGTTTTAAGGATGACTTTATCATTGCTTTGCTGGTGTTGAGCGGAATAAACCTGGGTACGTTTACTGGCATGAATTTCTTTTAAAATCTTATAGCCATCCAGAATCATTCCAGGCTCCAGAGGCGGAGGAAAAGGAAGTTCATGTGCTTTTTGTAATACTTCCTCCTCTTCAGGAAGTGGTAAATTATCAATTTTTAACAGCTGCAGGCTAAGATTATCATCACTATTATTGTCTATTACCTGTTGGGCAATGGCGTGACATTTTTGTGTTAATAAATCATTATCATAGTTTTTTGCACTGGAACTATTGAGTATTTCTCTGAGAGATTTACTGCTGATAAAATCATGAATGCCGTCAGTAGATAATAAAAAGATATCATCTTTTTCCAGAGGGACTTTGCGATAATCAATATCCAGGTGCAGATCAATTCCCATTGCCCGATTTAAATAGTTTTTTTCATCGGAGATCCAGACCCGATGATCCCGGGTGAGCTGTTCAAGCTGCTCATCACGGAGACGATAAATACGTGAGTCACCAATGTGAAAAATATGGGCGGTGGTTGATTTTAAAATCAGGATGGTCAGGGTAGTGACCATGCCCCGAGCACTTTGATAGTCAGTATGTCCACGACTGTATAACCAGTTGTTGAGTGCAGAAAGTATTTTTTGTGTTGAGTTTTGTACTGTCCAGGAATCCGGCGTACTGTAATAATCATTGATAAAACCATTAATACAGGCGTGACTGGCTTCTTTACCTGCCTCACTGGAACTCATGCCGTCAGCAATGGCAATGACGATACCTTTGTGTTTTAAAACAGAGTTTTTTGAAACATGATTGTCTGGTATACAACAGCTGAGACAATCATCATTATCAGCCTTAATACCTTTGTCACTAAAAGAGGCAATACTAATTTCGAGTTTGTGTTTCATTATAATATTGCCGGTTTATTTTCTGTATATGGGCTAGGAGCTTGTCCGAGAATAGAAGTCGT
>WTAX01000110.1 GCA_013139395.1 Gammaproteobacteria bacterium
AAATATAACCACTGATCATCATCTTTCTCAGCTTGTGGATAGTCATAGGTTAAAAAAGCCGTTTTTTTCACATTCCTGGGTTTTAAATAGAAGATCACTGTGCGTTTTTCATCACCATAATATTTTCGAAAGCCACGTGTTTCACGGACTCGTTTTTTACCACGGCGATCAATCATTTCCATAGTCAGATTTCGCGATACAGAAACGCCTTCATCACGTGCATTGATCTGATGAGCAATATCCAGACCTATAGGATGCTCATCTTGTATTGCTGCAATTGCAGGTGAAAATAGAAAGAGTGTTGATAGTATACTGATACTTAACTTAGCGATTTGATTTATATTTTTCATTTTACTTTCCTCACGATTGATATTATTTCAGTCTGCTGTCACAGTGATAGTAGTACTGGCTGGCTGTTGTTTTGGCTTTTTTTGGGGGAACAGAAAAGCCGGGCGGACTGCTTTAATTATTGCCGGCAAGATTGTCATGCTCGCCAGAAAACTGGCAGAAACTCCAACAGCAACCAGACTACCGAAGCGGATCAAAGGAACTACTTCACTGGTCACCAGAACGCCAAATCCCAGTACCAGTGCAACAAAGTTAAATAATAAAGCTCGACCTGTACTGGGGTATAACATTGCCATTGCTTCATCAAAGGAATATTGTTGTTTGCGTATCAAAACCTGCAGCCGCTCAATGGTGTGTACGGCAAAGTCAACGCCAAGCCCGATGGCAATGGCAGCAAACATAGAGGTACCAATCGCAAGCCAGATCCCGGTGAAACCCATTACGGCATAAATCAATAAAATTGAAATAGCGACTGGAATCACAGTAATCACACCGGCAACCATTGAACGTAAGCTCAGTGAAGCCATGAGCCAGACCAGAAGTAATGCGATAGCAACACTGGAAAAATGATTTTCCCCTAAACGATTGATCCAGTGGTAATCAACGTTTACCCGACCACTGAGATTGGCACTGATCTCCGGTAAATTGAAATGAGCGCTGATATAATTTTGCATGGCTTCAACAACCACTTTTTCATCTGAATAAATACCCGTATCCATGCGTATACGCACATTAGCCAGTCGATAATCGTAATCCACCTGCTCTTCAAAATCGGTGGGATCACCACTGGCAGAATATAAGAGGAAATACTGGGCCACCAGGTCGGAGTTATCCGGGAGTTGATAGGCATCAGAATGGTCTTCATTTAAAGCCCTATTCATTTGTTTTAAGTAATCAACAATAGAAGTCGATCCTTTTACATGAGGCAAAGTTTCAGCATAGTTTTGCAGGGCCTCAATACGTTTGAGGTTATCTGGTTTGAAGAGATCTTCTACTTGTGGGGTTTCAATAACCACATCGAGATAATGGACACCATCAAAAGATTTATTGATCACTGTATCGGCTTTAACAATCGCTTCATCTTTTTGGAAGGTCGTAATACGTGCTTCATTTAATTCAATTTTATATGCACCCAAAATACCCATAACTGTGACAGAAGCACCTATGATTAATATCATGATGTGATGAGTGTTCACCCAACGCCCAAAAATGATCATAAAACGGCTAAAGCGATCCAGTCTTGCCTGATGAGTTGCTGGATCAATCTGATTTAGGCTAACGTTAATAATACTATAGGCAGGGCTTGGACTGAGTTTAAGCAAGCTAAGAGCTGCAGGTAAAACCGTAATGGAATATAACCATGCAACACCTACACCCAACATGGCAAACAGACCAAAAAATTTCATAGGCGGCATGATAGAAGCCAGACTCAAACCAAGAAAGCCAGCCATTGTTGTTAATGTGGTTACTGTAATAGACCGCCACATGTGAACCATGGTTCGTAGGACAATCTCCTGTGGTGAATCTTGTGGGGACTGTGCAATCTCTTCATAATATTGACTCAGGATATGAATCGAGTCGGCTACAGCAATGCCAATTAATACCACAGGTAAGGCATTGGTAATGACAAAAAAACTAACACCGGACAGCGCCATAATACCCAGAGCACTACCTACTGTGGCCAAAACAATAAAGTTTGGTAATAAAGTTCCCCGCATAGTGCGAAAAGCAATAAACAAAACCAGTGTAATGATCAAAGCCGCAATGGGATTGAGACGTTGTGCATCCGCATCAATATAAGCCCCCATATAGCCACTGACAGCTCCTTCACCGGCAATATGAATTGATTCACCTTGTTTTGTCGGTGCTTGTTTAGCCAGTGATAGTAATTCTGCATACACTTTTTGAGCCTGATTTTGATCAATCAGTTCAGCCACAATCAGAGTGGCATTGCCTTCGCGTGATACCAGGCTGCCAAGGTATAAGGGAAAATCCATGATGGCTTCTCGTATCTGATCCGCCTGCTGTTGGGTTTCTGGAGGAGAAGAAAAAAATTCTTCAACGACCATGCCGTCATGAGTACCTATAATGTCATTTTCAGTGGCCAGACTAGTGATTCGCTCCGGGTCAATATTATCAATTTTCCCAATACGTTGTGTTAACCAATCCACTAACTCCAGTGTCTCTGGATTAAAGACACCTGTATTACCATCATTAACGACCGCAATGACCATGGGATCTTTGAGTCCAAAAATATCTTTCACCTTTTCCCGGTAAACCAGAGCAGGATGATCCGCAGGCATAAAGGCATCGGAGCGTGTGTCTTTTTCCAGACTCGGAATGAATATCGCTGTTGCGATAACTATTAGGATCCCAATAGTGAGTATTGTTTTGGGATAAGCTAAAACAGTCATAAAAAAACGAGCAGACCATTCTTTACTGAGTTTTTCCTTACTGGAAAATGTTTCATTGTTATTTGTATTCATTTTTATTACCTACGCTAGTGTATATACACCTATTTAGTAAGAATTTTATTTGATTGAATTGTGTCTTAAATAGCCTTACATCGACTCTTATTTACCGATAAGCCGGGATTGATAATTTTATTAAGAGTTTTCATTTTTCTCCGTAGATTTCGAGCCATAACAGCATTTATCAAACGTTCTATCGATGTGGGGGTGAATTTCAAAAAGGTCAGGAACAATCGCATTCGAAGACCAGGAATAATAGAAGCCTTTCCCTTTCGAAATCCCTTTAATGTTTCATGTACACAATGTTTAATGGAAATAAATAAAAAAGATGGGGGTCCCATCTGTTCAGCATTGGGTATATCCCAAAATGCAGACTTAACTGGACCAGGATAAACCCCGCTTACCACCACACCAGTCCCGGAAACTTCGGCTCTTAATGTTTCAGTAAAACCAGTGACATAGTGTTTGCTCCCTGTGTAGGCAGCAAAGGCGGGTAATGTTTTCAGTCCAAAAAATGAACTGTAATTGAGAATTCCACCATACCCCCGTTGGATCATTGAAGGTAAAAATTGGTGCGTCAGGTAAGTAAGGCCATTTACATTGACTTGTATCATACGTTCGATTTCATCAATGGCAGAGTCTTCAAAAAAATTAATATGGCCATTACCCGCAGCGTTGATTAAAACATCGACCTGACCATTTTCCTTTTTTATGTCCTCACAGCATATTTTCAAAATAGTACTGTCGGCAATATCACAAGATATTGTGTGTACTGATAGTCCTGGATACTTTTTTTTCAGTTCTTTAGCCACTGTGTTCAGTTTATTAGCTCGCCGAGCAAGTAAAATCAGTTTTTTTGCTTCTGCTGCCAATTGCCTGGACAGTTCCAAGCCCATCCCGGAAGAAGCACCAGTAATTAGAATTGTTGCATTGTTCAAAAAAGGCTTCATCATATTCTCCATTTATTAAAGTGTATATACACCTATTGTAGTTAAAAAAATGTTACTGCTCATCATGGATCAGAGTAACATTGCGTAAATCACTAATAAATTGCCTGGTAGTTGTTTTGCCCATAAAGTCAATCATTTCATTTTGTGCTTCCTGCCAGTATGGCATGGCAAATTTTTGTGCCTTTTTTCCAGCATTTGTCAGTTCAATATGTCTTGAACGTCTGTCTTCCAAACCCGGCTTGATTTTTAAAAAACCGTCTTTCTCAAGCGGTTTTAAATTTCGAGTTAAAGTGGTTCTGTCCATGACCAGATAATTTGCTAATTCTGTAATTGATAGAGACCCCATTCTGCTTAACACCGTTAAAATTGTAAATTGAGTGCCGCGCAAACCCGCGGGTGCCATAATTTTATCGTAGTGTTGAGAAACTGCCCGCATTGCTTTACGAATATTAAAATTCACACAACTGGGACAATCATCCAAATCAATTTTCATATTTTTGTTTTCCATATATATGTATATACACCTATTATGCAACTTTGTCAAAATTTTATTGATTTATTCTTGTTGATAGAAAGAGATTATAAAATTTCTATTATCTTAATATTTCATTAATTATTAATGAAATATCGTTAATAATATTATTTTTCAGATAATGAAAATTGGTAGTTAAAAAGTATCAATTTATTTGTGTGGTAGAATAACTACCTTTCGTTGTTTTTGTAATTCCTTTAGTAGTAAGGTTTATAGCTTGTTTGCGAAGAACTTAAAATCCCTCGGTGGCAACACCGTGCCGGTTCGATTCCGGCCCTGGGCACCATTCAAATCAATAACTTATTTATTTTTTTAAATTTTCAAAAAATATCATCTTCTTTTCTATGCAAGGACCAGCCATTAGTTGCATAAATGCTGCCCATTCACCTTCATCAAGGGACAAAAACAGCAGAGGGTTTGAAGCAATCAGCCCAGAACTCATGCAAGCACGGCATGAGATCGAAGGAAGTTAGGGAACTGGAGAAACAATTAGCTATGTTAAACGGGCATGAGAAAGAGGCTAGAAAGCAAGTTAATGTAGCTATCCTCATCCTCTTTATCAGTTTCAAGCAGGGCGTAGGTTATATACCAACCTCTTCTTTTATCACTAACTATTTTCAGAAAATTAGACTCAGTTATCGGGATATTGAAAACATTCTTTTCTATGGTGATTCAAGCTATTTATTTAATGCTTTTTGTGCCGCTATAATGGCCACTCCCATATTTATTTTGGCGCCCATATCTGAGAGTACAGCTTCGAGGGCACTGAGGCAAAGTAGTATATTTTCAGCACGGCTGCTATGTCCCATCAGTCCGATTCGCCAGACTTTACCCGCTAATGCCCCCAAACCCGCACCAATTTCCAGATTGTATTCATTGAGTAAACGACTGCGAACCTGTGCCTCATCAACACCTTCAGGAATAGTCACGGCATTGAGTTGTGGTAAACGATCATTTTCAGCAACCACAAATTCCAGACCCATTGCTTCAAGACCTGCACGCAGCGCTAAGTGATGATGCTTATGTCGCAGCCAGGAATTTTCCAGACCTTCTTCTTCTAATATGACGAGTGATTCATGCAGGGCGTATAGTGCATTGACGGGGGCTGTATGGTGATAAGCACGTTTAGCATTGGCTCCCCAATATCCCATCACCAGGTTCAGATCTAAAAACCAGCTATTCACTTTTGTTTTTCTATTTTTAATCACTTCAATCGCTTTGTCATTAAAGCTGACAGGTGATATTCCTGGTACACAGGATAAGCATTTTTGAGTGCCTGAATAAATGGCATCAATACCCCATTCATCTACCTTAAGTTCAGAGCCACCCAATGAAGTGACTGCATCTACAATCGTAAGACAATCGTGTTTATGTGCTAAATCACATAATGCTTTGGCATCTGAGCAGGCACCTGTCGAGGTTTCAGCATGGACAAAGGCGACAATTTTAGTGTCGGGATTATCGTTGAGGGCTTGTTCAACTTTGCTGATATCAACGGCTGTTCCCCATTCATCTTCTACCATAATGGCCGTTGCGCCCAGACGTTCAACATTTTCTTTCATGCGTCCGCCAAATACACCATTCTGACAAACAATTACCTTATCTCCCGCTTCAACCAGATTGACAAAGCAACACTCCATACCCGCAGAACCCGGTGCTGAAACTGGAATAGTCAGTTCATTTTTTGTTTGAAAAGCATGTTGCAATAAAGCTTTAACTTCGTCCATCATGTTAACAAATTCAGGATCGAGATGACCTATTGTCGGTCTTGCCAATGCAGATAAAATTCTGGGAGGAACGTCTGAAGGACCGGGTCCCATGAGTGTTCTGATTGAAGGATTAAAGCTGTCAGTCATAATAAATTCCTTAAAAAATAGGGGGTAATCTAAATCTTTATCAAATTAGTAGGTTATTATGAGTATTTCTTGTAAAAAAAACAATAGGCAGTTATATTAAATTAAATTTTAAATCAATCTGGGCTGTTAAGGTCAGTGCTTAAAGGTAATTTGATGCCGTTAAAAATTGATGATTGGGGAATTAAAAACCAAATCAGTAAGCATGAATTAGTGCAAATATTCTCAAAAATAGTACCCAAAGAGTCATTACTTTATGATTCTGAAAATTTAAAACCGTATGAATGTGATGGCCTTTCTGTCTATCGCCAATTACCTTTGATGGTCCTCTTGCCTGATAGTATTGAGCAGATTCAACAAATTCTTCGTGTCTGTTTTAAGTATCAAATACCCGTTGTCTCACGAGGTGCCGGTACCAGTTTATCGGGGGGCGCATTACCCCTTGAAAACGGCATTGTTCTGAGTTTAGCCAAACTGAATAAAATTGTAGAAATTGACAAGGATAATTTGACCGCCAGAGTACAACCGGGTGTTAGAAACCTGGCTATTTCAGAAGCAGTCAATGATGATGGCTTGTATTATGCCCCAGATCCTTCTTCTCAAATTGCCTGCTCCATTGGCGGTAATGTGGCTGAAAATGCCGGTGGTGTGCATTGCCTTAAATATGGGCTAACGGTGCATAATGTCCTGCAGCTTAAAGTCATTACCATGGATGGTGAGCTGCTTGAAATAGGCAGTGAGGCACTGGATAGTCCTGGATATGACCTGTTGGCATTAATGCATGGCTCTGAAGGAATGCTGGGCGTAGTTGTGGAAGTGCTGGTTAAATTACGGGTCAAGCCAAAAGTGGTTAAAGTGTTGATGGCATCATTTGACCAGGTCAACAGCGCTGGAGAAACCGTCAGTGAAATCATTTCCCAGGGTATTATTCCAGCGGGACTGGAATTGATGGACAAATCAGCCATCAAGGCAGCAGAGGATTTTATTCATGCGGGATACCCCGTGGATGCTGCTGCCATATTACTTTGTGAAATCGATGGTTCTCTTGCCGAAGTCGATGCACAACTTGAGCAGTTACAGACAATTTTTAAACTTGGTGGTGCCAGTGATGTGCAAATTGCTGTCAATGAACAGCAGCGCCAAACTTTCTGGGCAGGTCGCAAAGCGGCTTTTCCTGCCGTTGGTCGTTTGTCTCCGGATTACTATTGTATGGATGGAACCATCCCGCGTTTTCAATTAGGAAAAATACTGGATCGCATTCATGACTTATCGGATGAATATGGTCTGGCGGTGGTGAATGTATTTCACGCTGGCGATGGCAATCTGCATCCACTGATTTTATATGATGCTAATAATCCGGGAGAGCTTGAAAAGACCGAAAAAATGGGAGGAGAAATTCTCTCGGTCTGTGTGGAATTAGGCGGCACTATTACCGGAGAGCATGGTGTGGGTGTCGAAAAACTGGATCAAATGTGCATTCAATTTAATGCCGCGGAACTGCAGCAGTTTCTGGATATAAAAAGTGCTTTTGATATAAAAAATTTATTAAATCCGGGTAAGGGTATTCCTTTGTTACATCGTTGTGCTGAGTTTGGTGCTTTGCACGTACACCATGGTCAGTTACCGCATCCTGAACTGGAGCGATTTTAAATAATGAGCTCTTATATACAAACAAGTCATATACATAATAATGATCTAACCGATCAACTGGTCAGTCAGGTGCAATCGGCGTATCAAAACAGACAGGCACTGGCGATTCAGGGAAACGGAAGTAAATTATTTTTAATTCATCAGGTTCCAGGCCAGCGCCTTTCTACTGCATCTCATCAGGGAATTGTAAATTATTTACCCAGTGAATTAACCATCACTGTTCGTAGCGGCACTTTATTATCGGATCTGAAAGAAGTGTTGACTGAAAATGGTCAGATGTTAGCTTTTGAACCACCCCAATTCTCTGCAAATGCCACCATTGGCGGCACCATTGCTGCTGGATTATCCGGTCCTTCAAGGCCATTTACTGGTTCTGCACGGGACTTTGTTCTGGGCTGTAAAATCATTAATGGACGAGGGGAATTATTGCAATTTGGCGGTGAGGTGATGAAAAATGTTGCTGGTTATGATCTTTCCCGACTGGTGACGGGTTCTTATGGTAGTTTGGGGCTTATTCTTGAGGTGTCATTGAAACTACTGCCCTTACCATCCAGGGAGCAAAGCATCAGCTTTCCACTGCAGTTAAATCAATTTGCTCATCAGGTTCAACGTTTATTGCTATCTGGATATCCTATTACTGCGGCCTGTTATTTAGACGGGCAGGCTTATATTCGTCTTGCTGGTTCTGAAAAAGGAGTGGCATCTTCTTATCAGGAAATAAGCCAGCTGCTCTCAAAACAAAAATTTCAGCCACAAGAAATCAATAATTTGTTCTGGTCCGAGTTAAATGAACAACAATTGTCTTTCTTTGATCAGACTCAGCCTCTATGGCGATTATCACTGCCCGGAAAAACGGAAAATTTTGAACGCTATATCAGTGCTGAAGATAAACAACTGATTGACTGGGGTGGTGCATTGCGATGGTTCTATAGCAATCAGTCTGCTGATAAAATCCGATCTGATGCCCAATCACTTGGGGGACATGCACAACTATTTCGTGGTAACGAGATGGACAGCGATGAATTAAAAAATGTACCTAAACAACAACCATTAACTCCGGCCATAATGAAAATTCATCAACAGATCAAACGAGCAATGGATCCTCATCTTATCCTTAATCATGGATGTCTTTATCCTGAACTATAAATACTACAGACCTTGATTGACACAATAAAAACAAAGATAGCAGCGTAAAATGCAAACTAATATATTAGAATCCTATAAACAAACAAAAATGGGACAGCAAGCGGATGAAATATTACGCAGCTGCGTGCACTGTGGTTTTTGCAACGCCACTTGTCCGACCTATCAGTTATTAGGCGATGAACTGGATGGTCCAAGGGGACGGGTTTATTTAATTAAACAGATCCTGGAGGGTAATCAACCCAGTCTGAAAACCAAACAACATCTGGATCGTTGTTTAAACTGTTTAAATTGCGAAACCACCTGCCCATCAGGGGTTCAGTACCATCACTTACTGGAAATCGGGCAATCGCTGATAACAAAAGACATTCAAATACCCTGGCGAAAAAAGTTATTACGCAAACTGATTTTAACGATTATGCCTTATTCTAAACGGTTTAATTTTTTCGTAACGCTAGGGAACACTGTTAAAACTGTATTACCTGATAAACTGGCAAAGTTGTTACCTAAAGATCATCAACAAACACTTTTTTTTAAAGCATCGCATCGACCCCGAAAAATGCTTCTTCTGGAAGGCTGTGTCCATAATACTATCAGTCCGGACATACATCAGAAAACCAGACAATTGCTGGATAAATTAGGCATTGAAGTGCTCCATGAAAAAGAGCCGGCTTGTTGTGGAGCACTCTCTCACCATTCACAGGCTGAGAAACAAACAGTAAGCTTTATAACAAAAAATATTGATTCCTGGTCAGATTATATTGAACAGGGTATTGAGTCCATTATCAGTAATGCCAGCGGCTGTGGTTTGATGGTTAAAGATTATCCACGACTTGTGGCACAGTATCTGGGAAATGAGTCCATTTATTATGAGAAAGCGCTGAAGATTGCAAGTATCACCAAAGATATTAGTCAGGTTTTTAACAGCGAAGATTTATCACCTCTTGCGTTAGATGTAAAATATAAAAAAATAGCCTACCATCCTCCCTGTAGTTTGCAGCATGGTCAACATTTGCCTGAAATTGTAGAGCAGATATTGACCTCACTTGGAGCCACACTTTCTCCGATTAAGGATAAGCATTTATGCTGTGGGTCAGCAGGCAGTTATTCACTTTTTAATCCAGAGATTTCTCATCAACTGAGGGATAATAAGTTAGCAAATCTGCAGCAAAACGACACCGATGTCATTGCAACGGCCAATATTGGCTGTTTGCATCATCTGCAAACTGAAGCCAAAATTCCAGTGAAACACTGGCTGCAACTGATTCATTAGTTTAATCCCGGTTTTATTAACTAATTCCAGGTGCAGGCAATGCCAGGCGTGAATTTTCTGAAGTTCTGACTAAAGTGCAAAAATCACTGGTAAGAGTGACCATAAGTGAAGCTGGAGAATAGACTGGCGATCACAAATCGGGCACAGTAGAGCCTACCCAGACAGGTTATTAACAAAACTGTTATAAATCGATAGGGTCAGAGACAATTGATTTAAGTAATATAGGGATAAATTTGATTCCTTCATGTGAGAGTTAGTATTTTATTACTCATGATGCGCTTGTTCGGAGAAATAATAAAGGACAGGCAACTTCTAAAAACAAAAAATAGCAGCTCATAAATAAAAAAATCATTTCAATTGTATTTTTAAAGTTTGAAGAAGAAATAAAGTCAAAGACAATGAAAAAAACAGAAATTAAACATAATCTCTGTTTATAATGCAAAGAAAGGCCTATAGTCTCTATAGGCGATTTAAGTGATTAAATTGCTAGTTTGGCGTTATGTAAGACAAAAAGTTTTATGAGTAAATAGCTTACAACAAAGCTGAATTCCCTAAACCCAGCTTTTTCCCTGTTTTTGGCAGAGTGCTCTTAACTTATCATCAGGCCCTCTAATAGATATAGATACCTGTTCAATGGATTCATTATGTTGACAATGAGTATCTTTAGATATCACTCTTTTTATTTATAATCGTTTCATTTTATGATACGATTAATGTATGTATTCATTTCATTACCCACTAATTATCTGATTGGTGAACGACTTTGGTTTCAAAATTAAACTCTCAATGGATATGGCAAAATAACAACTGGCCAGATTTTCAATACGACGCTCAGGCAGTTTTACCTGTTTTGGAACAAACTGTACGAAGCGTTTCACCTTTGTGCGCCCTGGCAAAAAGCTTATCTCTGGATAAACAACTGCAGCTGGAGTCAGAGGTTTTACTGGATGAAGCTCTTGCCAGTGCCAAAATCGAGGGTGAGATTTTAAATCGGGAATCAGTTCGTTCCAGTATTGCCAATAAACTGGGACTGGGGAAGGAAAAGGGGAAGGGCAAAAACAATCCGCAAAAACGAGCATCGAAATCCGAAGAAGCTTATCTTGATATCCTACTTGAATCCATAAGAAACATAGAAACTCCGTTAACAGAAAAGCTGCTTCTAAAATGGCATAGTATGATGTTCATTGATCACCCTGTTTTATATGACATGATTATTGGTGATTATAGAAATGAAAGTATGTCAGTGGTCTCGGGGCGCTTTGGAAAACAAACAACCCACTTTATTGCCCCTTGTGAAAAAGCGGCGGTAAAAGAGTGCGTTAAAAAGCAAATGACCACATTTTTTACCTGGCTTAATCAGAGAAAAGAAGATAAACCAGCTGAATCAGGTTATGTCAGAGCTGCTATTGCAAAATTGTGGTTTGTTACCATTCATCCCTTTGATGACGGTAATGGTCGTTTCTCACGGATTATTGCTGAATATTGCCTGGCTCAAACTGAGTCTCTACCTTTGCGATTGTATTCCATCTCATCTCAAATAGAAGCCAATCGAAATGAGTATTATGAAATACTGGAAGCAACTCAAAGAGGCAGTTTGGATATCACTCGCTGGATCATCTGGTTTTTGCAACAAGTTGATTCAGCAGCACAAACGGCAATGATATTACTTAATAGAATTAATAGCTCAACCCAATTTTGGGATCAGCATCGTCATACTATGTTTAATCCAAGACAGCAAAAACTCCTTCAGAGAATGTTAGAAGAGGGTGCTTTTAGTGATGGCATTAGTCGCAAGAAATACAAAAAACTGGTGCGTACTTCTGATATAACAGCCACTAGAGACTTGCAGGATCTGGTTGAAAAAAATGTCATGCAGACTAAGGGGGCAGGCCGAAATGTGGTTTATTGTTCTGTAGATTTTGAGCCTGAAAAAACAATAAGTAGCTGACATTAAAAATCAATGCAGGGTAGTAGTGTAAATACTCCAATAAATTTAATTATTAGGGGGGCGCACACCAGAAATTATATAACGTACACCGTTTTAGTATTTCATAATTAATTGAATATAAAGAATTTACGAGGAACTTAAAATCCTTCGGTGGCAACACCGTGCCGGTTCGATTCCGGCCCTGGGCACCATTCTTTTTAGTTCTAAACTTATCCACAAATTATCAGTAACAAAATTTGTATTATGGCATTACAGGCTCATTGGGCTGAGGTGGACTTTACTTGCATGGGATCTCTAAGGGCTATGAGTCTTAATGATAGTAAATTGTTTCGAAAGCGCTATTTAAAATATGCTCTGGAAATAGACTTGATTGAAATGACTATATCTGATAAACCAAATAGTCTGTCACAACGTTATCAGTTAAAAAATAAGGTGAATCAATAAAATGTCCCAACAAGCCCTTGATACAATCATCGTAGCTTTAAAACAATTAAACCGTTATTAATTAGCCGAAATCCAGGAACGAATGAATATAGAAAAATGGGCAATTCAAACAAGATAGTAACGAACAATCAAATATTATAAAGGCTTCAAATCGACTAAATGACCTTGCTGACGTTGAAAAGTTAGCAATTAAGAATGTTTCTCCCAATGAAGGACAATATATTGCTGACTTTACTCAGAATATTTCAAAACAAAGAGAATTAATTCTATAGTCATTTGAATTATATATGTACTTGTATAATTGTAATAAACTTAATATACTGAAAATATGAAGAAAATAGTTTTTGCAGGACGAACTTTAGAAAAAATTAAAGATTTTCCAGACAAAGCCAGACGTGAAGCCGGCTTTCAGCTGGACAAAGTCCAACAGGGTGAAAATCCAACGGATTGGAAACCTATGAGTAGTGTAGCATCGGGTGTTCAGGAAATAAGGATCAGTGAATCGGACGGTATCTATCGTATTATCTACATCGCAAGATTTGAAGAAGCAGTCTATGCATTACATGCTTTTCAGAAAAAAACTCAAAAAACAAATAAATCAGATATTGATGTAGCTAAAAATGCTTATAAAATGATAATAGAGGCACGTAAACAATGAGTAATTTACAAAGTTTTGAAAGTGTTTGGGATGCTCTTGAAGATGATCCTATTATAGCTGAAAATATGAAGCTTCGTTCAATGCTTTTAATTGCAATTACAAAAAATATTGAGAGCAGGAACATTAATCAAACGGCAACTGCCGAACTTTTAGAAATCACCCAACCTCGGGTTAGTGCTCTTTTAAAGGGGAAAATTGAAGACTTTCGGCTGGATACACTGGTTAATATCGCCCACCGACTAGGCTTGCATATTGATTTAAAAATTGCTGCATAATTATTGGGAATGGTAGCCGTAATGTATTAAATAGTTCCCGTATCTACCTTTTAAAATATTTAGGCCAAAACAGTCATAAGTCATTGTTTTATAAAAGTTGAGATTGTCTGTGTTTGGCCAATAAGAAAATGATAAGTTTTGAAATTATTAAAAAACTTATCTGACTTAAAAGCCCTTGATGGCAACATCGTGCCGGTTCGAATCCGGCCATGGGCACCATTTTTGGTTATTCTTAGTACTTTTTTTATCCATAATTTGATGACTATGTGTATGAGGTCCCTAAGTCAAGGATGGAGTGCTTTTAACTGTGTTTGCCACCACTCAAATGGAATTTTTTCTTGCTCCAGTCTTAAGGACTCCTGCCAGTAATTGCTTTTAAGTTTGTTGTAAAGTGTATGCTCCGATGGTGTTAAATACTTAAAAGTTTCTGACTGATGTGATTTTTCTTCAGGTTCTTTTCCCCATTGCTCTTTACAATGGAGTAGTGTTTCTTCATCCATTAACCAGGAATGAATCTGAGGGAAGTGACTTCTGACGCCCGATAAAATGGCAAAGCCATGGGTATCAATATCTCCCCAATAATAAAGTTGGCATTGGCTGATCCAGTTGGCCTGTTTTAAAATCTGTATCCCATAACCCAGGCCAAAAATGACAATGGCATTTTTAATCTGTGGAAATGCCAGGCCATTAGTTTTGTTCTCGGTAATAAAGATTCGATCACAAATCAGATCCAGTTGGGCAAATTGAGTAATGGGTATTTCCAGATCGGTAATGCCGGAAAAATCGGATGCCATATTCTGATCCAATAGACGAAAGCGAATTCTGGGTTGTTCATAACGCAAGCCAAAGCGTTTTTCAAAACCATGTTCGCTTAACTTGTCATGCTGCAGATTTATGGCAGAATCATCTAATATTTGATCCAGTAATGTTTTCAGGATGGCTTTGTGACGTTCGATAAATTTGGTATCGATAGCATTGATATCTAATTCACGGATATAACAGTCAGGAATAGGATGCTGAGAAAAATGACGACAGATATTGAGTAATTGCGGCCAGCTATTATTGTATTTCTGGATGCTGGCAGGTGATTGCTTTAACCATCCAGTTAAAACTGGAAATGTGGATTTTATGGTGTGGTAGTGATGACAAAATTGCTGCCACTCTTGCCACTTTCCCAAATATCGGGCGATGCTTTCAATATCCTCAAACTCAATTGCAATGGGCAGGGATTGTTTGCCCATTGAGCTATAATTAAACTCTTTACGAATTATCCGGATAGATCCCTGTGTGAAGTGATGAGTCAAATCGCTAATCCATGTTCTGACTTCATCAAACTGATGCAAGAGTGTTTTGTTGTTCGGTTTGTCCAGTTTAATCTGAAAAGGGAAAGAGACTTCATCTGTTAACCAGGCCTTGTGAAATTTATAGGATCCCCAGAGTTTTCTGAGTTTGATTTTGATATCATTCGCTGATTTCATTACACATCTTCAATCGTGATCATGGACTGATGTTTCTGCAAATTTTGGTGCTTTTGTAATCGCTCTCGATATTCCTCAATAGTCATATTCAAAAGCATGGAGCGATTATTCTTCAGATCAATAAAATGCACATGCTTGACATAATGTTCAATAACGTCCAGTTTCTGCAATGGTGTCACCAGTAGTAATTGCAGCCCCAGTTTTTTAAATAGCTCTAAACCAAATCTTGTACTGTCTTTAGACCCACGCCCAAAAGCCTCATCAATAACGACCAGATTGAAATGACGCTTCTTTTGATGAGAGTTCTGATGAGTAGTTTGCTGATGATTGTTGACCAGACCATATTGCAGCAGGATAGCGGCTGCCAGAATGGAATAGGCTAACTTTTCTTTTTGGCCGCCGGATTTGCCGCCGGAGTCAGAGTAACATTCTTTTTCACTTTGATCTTCCCGGTAGCGTTCAATCACATTAAACAAATGCCAATAACGAACATCGACCACTTTTTGCGTCCATCTGGGTTCATTGCGCATTTGCTCAATCAGATCCTTAACCCGGATAAATTTTTCTTCTGAATACAGATTTTCATCGGCAGTATATTCAACACATTGTTTCAGGCGCTGTTTAAAATCTCTGACATCCACATCGGGAGAAGCAATACGGTCAATTTCGATGTAAGTGCCTGGTTGATAGTCCAGTCCATGCAGTGCGTTGTTGATCAAATGAATTCGGGCATCAATATCTTCTTCCTGTTTGTCCAGATGACTACGAAACAGGGCCATGGCGCGGATGGTGTCGCGGTTGAGCATTTCCTTAAAACGGGCTTCATGGCGGGGCAGATCTTCTTCGGTTAAACGGGTGAGCATTTGTTTGTACTCGGGTAGTGCCTGCGGACTTTTATCCAGTTCAACCACATCATTGGGAAATTGATGGGCGAAATTGCCCATGGCAGAAATCATTTTATTTTCTTTATTGCGGCGTTTTTCTGCCAGATGCTGAATTTTAACATTCAAGTGTGTTTTTAATTCGCTGGCACGGTGATTGAGTCCCCGTATTTCCATGGTTTTATCGGCAAAACATTGTTGACTCATTTCATCCAGAGTTGGAAAATAATGCTTGATTTGTTCTTCAGATAAGGTTTTGAATTGATTACTGGCTTCTGACAGAGCCTCTTCATCTGCTGAAATTTCACTTTCTTTGGCACCTTTTGCCCCATACTTGCCTTTGAGCTTCGTATCAATTTCACTAAAACTGAGTTGTTGTTCATCGAGACGGGTTTTTAATTCTTTTAAAATATTTGAGCTTTGTTCAAATTGCTGCTTTTCCTGTTGCAGCTGTTCAATTTTCTGGCTATAGACGGGCCAGTTGATCTGTTCAAAGGTAAAATTAAAATCTGCCAGATATTGGGCATTATATCGTTTATTATCATAATCCTTTTTTTGCTGTTCCAGAGTATTGATGGTTTTCTGCTGCTGTTTTTGTTGCTGCAATATGTGTATCAATTGTTGTGATAATAGTTCTATCTTCTCTTTGTTTGTCCAACCCAGAACATAACGGCTTTTGTCCTGAATATTGTACCGATCATCTTTTTCGTGACGAAATTTTCCTGATTTAATCTGGCCGTTCGGGGTGAGTGCTTTTTCACTACGTCGAAAATTATTGAGATCTTCACAACACTGGTAATTAAAACGCTGCTGTAATTCACGCTGTAGCCATTCATAATAAAGTGTGTCGGATTTGATCTCGACTTTATTCAATAAGGAATCCTGATGCGGCTGATGTGTCAGATAACTATTGACTTCTTTTACCCGATAATAGACCAGACGGGTGCCAAGATGGGTTTGTTCAACAAATTGGCTGACCTGCTGATAAAGCTCATCGGGTACAATTAAACTCAGGGAAAAATTATGCAGCACTCGTTCAATTGCCCCTTGCCAGAGTGTTGCTTTGCTTTTGACCTGTAATAATTCCCCAACAAAAGGCAGCTGTTCTTCACTGACATTCAGATGTTCGCAGAGTTGCTGGCGGATGGTCAGTTGTTTCAGGTGAATATTACTTTTACGTTTTTTAAGGGCTTCCAATTGAGCCTGAAGCGATTGTGCTTCTGACTTGTTTTCCCTGTGCCGGGTTTTTTCTTCAAACAGGTCAGCTTCCAATTGCTCCAGTTGTTCGAGTTGTTGTTCAACAATACTTTTTGCCAGCTGCAGGTTGTTTAGAAATTGATCAGGATCCAGTTGGTCGGATAACCCCAGACTTGTGACAAGATGCTGGTAGTTGCTATAGAGTTTACGGCTATCTTCGCGGTTTTTGGACTTGCGTTCAATCTCTATTTCCAGTTGTTGTAGACGACTTCCTCCATTTTTCAGGATTTCATCTTTGAGTTGTAAAATGGCCTGTTCTTTCTCCTGTTTGTCCTGCTCCAGTTTAGTCAGTGACAGATTAATACGTTCCAGTTCCTGACGTCGCTGTGTAAGTCGAGCCTGATACAGTTCAACGGCGATTCTGGCCATATAGTGATCAATGATATTACGAGAACTATCCATATGGCTGCGTTCATTATCGGCTTGTAGTGCCTCATCACCAAAACGGCTGACAGGAGTCAATAATTCGACTTTTTTTCTTGCTGCAACAACGGCATCATGCAGGCGTTTTAAGTCATCATAATTTCGTTCCAGTTCTTGTAATTGTTCTTCCGTATCCGGTTTTTCCAACATGTTCTGGCGCACAAAATCAGTGACAGAACCCACAGATTTCATGGAGATGGTTTGATTGAATAATTCCAGAGCTTTGCCATCGGTACCCAGACCCAGTAATTTGCTGAAAGCCTGGGAATAGGGTGGGAAGGTATTAAATAATTCCACATCTTTAAGTTTGCGTAATTGTTTTTTTAGCTGATTAATTTGCGAACCAAAACCAGAAAAATGATCTTGTATGTTTAACTCTGTTCGGGCAACCACAAACAGGCGTTTGACTTTGTTTTCTCCGGGTTTGAGCCAGAAAACCTGTGCCAGTGAAATAGTTTCAGCCAGTGCTTGTGAATAAAAACGGGCGATGAGTACGCTGTAATGCTTGTCTGAACGAAGACCAATTGCCCGAGCCTTACCGTATTCATCTTGTTGTGAGGTATAAAAGCCGTGAAAATAAGATTCAAGTGAACGTTCTTTATCTTCGGCCCCGGCGGCCTTATTGAATGCTAGTTTGCGTGTTGGCACCAGTAAAGTGGTTAAACCATCCACCAGAGTGGATTTGCCGCTACCGATATTTCCTGTCAGTAAGCTATTTTCCTGTTGCGGTGACATTTTCCATATTTTTTGATCAAAGGTTCCCCAGTTTAATAATGAAAATTCATTTAAACGAAACCCTTGCCAGGATTGATTTTTGCTTTCTCTAGTCATGAGTTCAGTCATTATTTTTCTTTTTTACTGATATCAATGTTATCAACGCTCTTATTTTTGTCTTTTGCATAATCATCAAGTTTTTCCAGAATTGAGACAATTTCTTCCGCATTGACCATGGCCTTAATGATCCGTTGGACTTCAAAATCATCCTGATGGTTGATCAGAGTATTCAGAAAACCCATTTCAATCACTTTTTTTATCAGTCCGTCAAGATCTCTGCGTTGTTTAATCTCATTACTGACGGTGGGATAATACGGTTGTAACCATTGATGAATTTCTGAGCGAGAGACAATCAGGCGAGGTGAACTGTCTTCACTGTCATGTTCTGCCAGACGTTTGCGCAATAAAACAATCAGCAGAGTATGACCAAAAGATAAAGCACGTCGGGTAATAAGACGAGGAATTTCAAATCCTGCTTTTTTACTGGTCTTTTTATTTGTCAATTCTTCTGGTGTTTCAAAATCCATTTGTTTCAAATAGGCATAACCTTCAGCGGGGTCTAAAACTAATGTCAGTCCTATTTGCTGAAAATACTCCCGGATGAGGTATTGATCCCGTTCCAGACATTGCCATAAGTCTCTCTGTCTGGCACGATAGATCGGTCCTTTTAGCAAGCGAACCTGTAACGATGATTTTTCTATTTGTTGTTGCTGTGACAGGGAATTAAATAATTCGTCCTGCCTGTTTTCCGGGATATCTTTTTGCATATCTTTGTTTATAGCTCAGGTCTTACGTAAAAACGTGATTTGCGGCATTGATGCCGTACGGGTAATATTATCATCAGTTTGCCAGCTGATGGACTGGTTTCGTTGTTCATCAATATGAGCGGGTGTATCATTTTCGCAGGCCATTTTTACATAGGTCAGCAATTCATCCAGGCCATACTGGATAGGATTGCTGGCGATAACCTGGGACAGTGTTGTCTGGCCATTGTTTTGTTGCAGGCAAGCATTAATATTGCGTTGTAATTTGAGTTCATCAATATGACTGACTTCAAATAAATTGGACAGATCAACATCGGGGTTATCTTCTGCTTCATCGAGTTTTGAATTCAGTTGCTCTTTTTCTTTTGGGTGAAACAGACGGCGGCTGAAAAGCGATGAAATTTCTGCCTGAAAACTGTCAACTTCGGTGAAGTACTCACCAGGATCGGGTTCCAGTTCATGGGTTCTGGCTTCAAACTCACGGATCAGTTCAATAATGCGTTTATTATCCTGTGATTGCTCCTGAATGTAACGGCGCAATTGATCGGTGATTAGCTGTTTGGTGCTGTTGACCTTGGTTCCGGCATCCAGTAAATAAGCATAAAGATGCAATAATAATTCATCATTTTGAGCGAATTCCTTACTATGATCCTGACTCAGTAATTGTTTGAGATTATTGCGCAAGGTGGCACGCATATCCGGTGTCATCAGCAATTCAAAAAAGGCACTGAATGATTTGCCTTCATCCGAATCATCAATTACATCCTGATTAGAAAAGACCTGATCCAGTACCTTGCCTTTTTGACTGCCGCTGACAGTGATTTTTTTACGGGTTTCCTTATCCAAACCACGAAAATTGGCCTCAACCTGACGAAAATCACCTAATAACTGACGTGACATATCAGAGACCAGATACATATGCTCACGCACCTGAGTCTGGGAATAACCACTATCCATACCCTGCTCAACGGCAGTGATTTCCTGTTCCAGTTCGGCTTTTTTGTGTTTCAGAGACTGAAGTTTCTTTTCTTTATCCGCTGACGTTCCCTGAACGAGATCCTGAATCAATTGTAAAACCAGTTTGAGGCGTGATTCTGTTCCTACAAAGTGTCGTCCCTGTAATTCCTCCAGCCAACGCAGAGCCTTTTCGACTTCAGGAAATAAATCACACTCTGGTTCTTCGCCATGCTGAGGAAGGTATTTACGCAGATAACCGCCTTTTAGGTTAATCCAGTCATCAATATAGGCTTTGGCAGACCTGGGATAGAGCTTATTGCCGTAGGTTTCAGCAATATCAGCAAGATGGTGATCCAGCAAGGCAATAAGTTCCTGGTAAGGCACAGCCCGGCGATTTTTCCGGATAAAAGCCAGATAAAAGAAACTGGCTAGTAAAGGAAAGTGATCAGCCCCCAGCAATCGTAAAGCACTGCTTGTTTTTTTGAGCTGATTCAGATAATCAAAGGTTAAATCATCGACCATACATATCCGGGTTTTTTTGAGATATTTTTGAGAATTATATCATGTAATGGTGAATCGTTTATAATGGCTTTTTGTTCGTTTCAATTTAAAGATATTTTTGATCCCCGTATTCAATGAGTGAGTGACTTGTAATGGCTGTAAAGAAAAAAAGAGTAAAAAAGCAAACTGCTGCATCCATTGGTCATGGCTGGTTGAGTACCGATGAAGAAGAAATTGAGCGCCGTCGACTGCGTTCAATTGAAGAATCGCTCAGTGTTAAGCGTATTCAGCCTAAAGGAACTGATAATACTGCAGTTTATGGTGATTATCTGGTGTCTTCATCGGCTGGTGTGCACTCTGGTTCATCTTCGGAGTCATCCTCTGGTTTTCAATATCTTGTTGAATATCGTGATAAATATTCGCGTATTAATGCCTGTAGTTGTCCGGATTATCAAGTCAATGGCCTGGCGACCTGCAAACATGTTGAACGGGTTTCACGCGCTCTGCTTCGTAAAAAAATACCAGACAAAAGAACCTGTACAGAAGTTTTTATTAATAGAGGAGGCATCAACAGGGGCAATAAAGCTGTTATTGAAATTCTCTGGGCCGACAAACTACGTGCCAACAGCAAGGTTAAAAAGTTATTACAACCTTATTTTTCATCGAATAATACCTTATTGGTTGAGACACTTGCAGCATACAGGGCACTGGAAAAGAATGTCTATCAATCAGGGCTGTCAGCAGAGCAAATTAAGCTATCCTCTTTTATTATTCCCTGGCTGGAATCTAAAGAGCTCAGGGATCAGGCTCCTGTTAAAAGAGACGTTTATTTAAACGATATCGCTGAGGGTAAACGTGAGTCCAATATTGTTAAGCACCCTTTATATGATTATCAAACAGAAGGGATGCTGCATTTAGCCTTTAAGGGCAGGGCAATTCTGGCTGATGAAATGGGGCTGGGAAAAACGGTACAGGCGATAGCTGCCTGTGAACTTTTAAGACAATTAAATCATATTGAACGAGTTTTGGTGGTGAGTCCGGTTTCGTTGAAAACTGAGTGGGAAGAACAAATCAATAAATTTACAAATTTGCCCGGTTTAATTGTTCAGGGAAACAGAGCTGAACGTCTGAAAAGTTACCAAAAGCCGTCATTCTTCTATTTATGCAATTATGAGCAGCTTTTGTATGATGCTGATGACATACAGACCTCATTAATGCCGGATGTGATCATCCTTGATGAGGCTCAGCGTATAAAAAACTGGCAGACTAAAACCGCACAGGTCGTTAAACGTTTGCAAAGTCCCAACCTTTTTGTATTAACAGGCACACCGCTTGAAAATCGTATTGATGAAATTTATTCCATTGCGCAGGTAGTCGATCCTCATCTTTTGGGTCCATTATTCCGTTTTAATCGAGACTTTTATACGCTGGATGAGAAAGGTAAACCAACGGGTTATAAAAATCTGGATAAATTACATCATCGTTTGCGCCCCATACTATTGAGACGACGTAAGCATGATGTTGAAGATGAACTTCCCGATCGGATTAATAATACTTATTTCGTCAGTATGCATAAAGAACAATTTTTGCGTTATGATGAATATAAAACAAAATTAGCCCGCTTAGTTCATAAGGCCAGAACTCGTCCCTTAAGTCCGGATGAATACAAAAGAATGCAAATGTATCTGGCTTGTATGCGGATGTTATGCGATACCCCCTATATCCTGGATCAGACGTGTCGTATTTCTCCAAAACTGGATGAACTTAAGAAAATTCTACCTGAACAATTAGAAGATCCGGAAAATAAAATCATCATTTTTTCAGAATGGACAAAAATGCTGGATTTAATCCGGGATTATCTGGACAGTCAAGGTGTTGATTACGCCTGGCATACAGGTCAGGTGCCGCAAAAGAAACGTCGTGGTGAAATTAATCGTTTTAAAAATGATACGAATTGCCGATTGTTCCTGTCCAGTGATGCGGGTGCAACAGGCTTAAATCTTCAAGTGGCCAATATTGTTATCAATGTTGATCTTCCCTGGAATCCTGCGAAACTGGAGCAGCGTATTGCCAGGGCCTGGCGAAAGCATCAAAAACGACAAGTTAACGTGATTAATCTGGTTTGTGAATCCTCTATTGAACATCGAATTATGTCGATTCTAGCCCAGAAAAGTGCTCTGGCTAAAGGCGTTATTGACGGGGATGGTGAACCTGATATGGATCTGCCATCAGGCCGTAAAGTCATGATTGAGCGCCTGGAACAGATGATGGGCACTCAATCCTCATTTGTTCCAGACCATGAGGATGAAAAAAATAACCAGGACTCTTTTGATACAGACTCTTTACCTGAAAAGCAGGTGACTCAGGCTGATTCGATGGATGAACTTTATCATGAAATAGAAGCCAGGCATCCTGACAGTCTGACGCACTTATCAGTCTTTGAAAATCAGGAAGGGCAGGATACTGTTTTTTCGGTGGTGCAAGGTGATGCCAAAGAACAAAAACAGCTGTTTCAGGAAATAGCCAATGATCAGGGCAATAAGAGCATTGAAGTGATTGATGCTGAAACAATGGCAACCATTCAGCGTCTTGTCGATGCTGGAATTCTCAGTTTTAATACGGCGAAACAAACACTGTTATCATCTGAAAAAAATGAACAGCGCATTCAGAAACAACGACAAAACTGGATAACTAATGCTTTGCATCGTTTTTCTGAAGTGGAACGTCAATTTAAAATGTCTGAGCTGTTATTTAATGGTGGATTTAAGCAAGAGGCATTAACTCCATCAATTATGGCTCTGGAGCTGTCAGTCTCCTGTTTATATCAGGCCATTTGCGGCAAAGTAGAAGAGAAAATTGAATTGTCCATTATTCAGGAACAACTCATTCCTCAGTTTGAGTTATCCGGTGAACTTCTCACCATTCTGGCTAGCCTTAGAGAAGGTAGTGATATTCATCAAAATGAAGCTCTGAAATTATTAAAGCAAATGTCAGAAATGGTGGATGAACAATTACTGAGTCGATTATTGCCTTGAGCTGGGCTTAGGAGCCTGTCTGAGAATAGAAAGTCTACTGTGGGAAAGCTGATTTTGGCCATATTTTCCTATCATTTTCATTTAATAGAACAACTATTGGCTTCAAATGATAGAAAAATCTGACTCAAAACAGCTTTCCCTCGCTACGACTTCTATTCTCGGACAGGCTCCTA
>WTAX01000195.1 GCA_013139395.1 Gammaproteobacteria bacterium
ATATCCCGCTAAAAATATTAATAATTGAGATATTATTGATAGGTTGTTTCAGTATTTCAGGTTACAATTTGCGTTTTTTAAACTGTAGATTTGATACCTATGAGAAACACAATAAAACACTTAGTAGAAGCTAAATATTTTCAACATTTCATTACTTTTCTGATTATTTTTAATGGTATCACCTTAGGTATGGCAACCTCTAAAGATATTATGAGTGAATATGCTGTGCTTATTCATAATCTGGATAATATTATTGTTGGTCTGTTTACCATTGAAATCAGCATGAGGATTTATGTCCACCGTTTAGCGTTTTTTAAAGATCCCTGGAGTTTATTTGATTTTTTCGTGGTGTCAATCTCACTTATTCCTGCCAGTGAAGGCCTGTCGATTCTCAGAGTACTCAGGGTCCTTCGACTCTTTCGATTACTGACCATAGTGCCGCAAATGCGCCTGATTATATCTGCAATCTTGAGCGTGATCCCGGGAATGGCTTCTGTATCACTGGTATTGCTGTTGTTTTTTTATATTTTCGCTATTATTTCTACCAATTTATTCAGTATGACTTTCCCCCAATGGTTTGGTACTCTGGGTGAGTCGATGTATACCTTATTTCAGATCATGACGCTGGAAAGCTGGTCAATGGGAATAGCAAGACCGGTAATGGAAGTACATCCCTATGCCTGGATATTCTTTGTTATTTACATCTTAATTGTGACTTTTATTATGGTTAACCTGTTTATTGGTCTGATAGTTGATGCCATTTTTACCATAAAGGGCCATGAGAACGAGTCAGATGATATTGATAAACCAGAAACCCCTAAGGAACTGGTCTATCAGCATGAGATTCTGGTGTTACAGGGTGAATTAAAAGAGATGAAGCTGTTGATGACAAAAATTGATCAAAAGCTTAATAATACCAATTAACTCTCAGGAAAAATCTCAATAGCAAAAACTTCAGTGCCAAAACCACTGGCATTTTTGTGACCGCCGCCGCCAAACTGTTGAGCGACTTGTGAAACATCAATGGCTTTTTCACCGCCTGAACGCAATTGCCAGACACGTCGTTCTGCTTTATCTTCATAGGCTACTGCAAAGGGGTGACCATCAGATAGCTGATGTAATAATTCGCTGCCGATACTGCTGGGCGCATTAACAACAGGTACGATATAACCAGCGACGTTTCCCATGCGAGCGGCTTTTTTGTAACGGCTGATTTGTTTGTTGATTTGACGTTGTAGAATGAGCCCTTCGTTATGCAGTGTATCCAGAGCGTTAACATCCCTAAGCCAGCTGCCCCAGAGTTTTAACTTCATGGGATAAGACATGATGGCTAAAATAACGGTACGGGTGTTATCTAATTCAAATTGCCATAAATCATTATCTTGAATATGTTGAAATAATTTGGGTACAGGTGACTGGTGAAAAAATTTCCAGGTGAGTACAGCACCCGATTGCGACAGATCAAAATTTATATCAATATTATCATGCTCTTTGTCTAAGCCTTTAAGATCATTTAACGCAGTAATATGGTGATCGATAATAGTGACTTTAATTGCCTGCTGACAAAGTCGTTTCATATCCTCACGTTTATAACTAAAGTCAAGAATATACACTTCTTTACCCTGGCAATCAGGTGGTGTTGTACCATGGATCCCTTTGTGAAAGGTGATTTTGTCTTTAAAAGAATCATAGTCGTCCTGCTGTTTAAAAAATAATTGTGAAGCCAGGGCCGCAGCAAATCCATCGGGACAATTACCATGGTAAATAATTATGATGGGATTTTGAAATATGCTATTCATTGATAATTTAGTCTGGGAAGTGGTAAAAAATAGTTGTTCTATTGAACTTCTATTAAACAGAGGCAGAGCATAAGGTTTTTTGTTTAATTATTCAAGCTGATTTTAAACTGTTTGTGCTGTTATTCATGTCTGCAATGAATTTTTATTATCGAGTGATCATTGTGAGGTGTTTTTCATAAGGATGATGAGTTTTTCCGTAAACTTTCATGATGCGCTTAACATAGTTTTGAGTTTCTTTATAAGGTGGGATGCCATGATAACGGGCAACCGCATTTTCACCTGCATTGTAACCTGCCAGAGCAAAGGCCACATTACCCTGGTATTCTTTTAATAACCAGGCTAGATAACGTGTACCGCCGGTTATATTTTGTTTTTCATCCCACGCATTTTTTACCCCAAATCGTTTTGCAGTTTCCGGAATTAACTGCATTAATCCCATTGCGCCTTTATGTGAAAGTGCTTTGCTCTTAAAATTGGATTCTTGCTGGATAAGGGCCAGAACTAAACGAGGTTCTATGTTATAGCCAGGGGCAATTTCGGTGACAATTTTAACGACTTTACGACAGGATTTTGAACATTTTTTTGTTTCCCAATAAGGTGTGGGCAGTACAATACAGACCGTTTTTTGGGTTTGTAAGTTTTCGTCAAGGCGGGATAGCATTTGTTGAGAATATTTATCGCCGGATTTTGCTGCGGCCTTAAAC
Organism: Gammaproteobacteria bacterium; assembly: GCA_013139395.1. GTDB lineage: Bacteria > Pseudomonadota > Gammaproteobacteria > GRL18 > GRL18 > GRL18. The sequence goes on from WTAX01000195.1 coordinate 2,504, forward strand.
CAACGTACTGCCAGAGCTTCATCTTTATCTATGCCGCGAGCATTGAGAAACATCCAGGCCAGATTTGTCTGCGCATCACTAGAGCCTTTTACTGCCGCCTTACAATACCATTGTATGGCTTTTTGAGGATCTTTTGTGATACCTTCACCATGCTCATAGGCAGTGGCTAATTCAACTTGAGACTTTAAGTCCCCTTGTTGCGCCAGATGCAGTATTTTATCCAGCTCTGAGCTCATGCTTGGTGATGTTTGTGCAAATGAGAGTGATGAGAGCAAAAGGGCAGAAAATGCCATAAAAAAAATCACTGGAAAACGATGATCGCATAGCAAAGAAATCATTGAATCAATGGTGTTAATTGTGTTTGCAAAAGATATGGTCATTTTAGTTTTGTCATCGTCAATATTATTTACTAAGGATTATTGCGACTCCATGTCACTTAACAATTTATCAACATCTTGATACACTGATATTTTAGTGCCTCTATTCTATAAAACTAAGCAATATTTATACCTTGTTTTTTTATTATTGAAAAAACAACTGCTTAGATTTTTTTATTGTTGTTAATACCGTGTTCAGATTTAGTCTTGTAAAATAAGTTGACAGTTTATGGAAGTTGAAAATAATGTACTGCACTCTGATCCCAGGCTCCTGTTAAAGCTGGCTCAGTATAAAATGCCATTTGGCAAGTATAAGGATCGCTTGCTGATTGATCTGCCAGAACCCTATGTGATCTGGTTTGCCAATAAAGGTTTTCCCGAAGGAGAGTTGGGAAAGTTAATGGCAATTGTTCTTGAAATTAAAGTTAATGGTCTGGAATATTTGTTTCAGCCATTACGGAAGTAAATTAAAAAGGAATATCTATGAAGCGTCTGATTATTATACCATTTATACTCTTTGTGTTGACCATGACTGCCTGCACAACCAGCCCAACCGGACGCAGTCAGTTTATGATGATTTCTCCCGAACAAGCGATTTCGGCATCAAAAGAGGCCTATGTTAAGACGCTCAAGCCATTGGATGATAAAGGTAAAATTGATAGTGATCCAGTGGTTACAAAACGAGTTAAATTAATCACTGGTCGCCTGATCAGTCAGGCCATTATACAATATCCCCATACCCGAAACTGGGAATGGAGTATTAAAGTCATTGACGATCCTGAAATGGTGAATGCCTGGTGTATGGCTGGTGGCAAGATGGCCATTTATACAGGTTTGCTTAACAAGGTCAAACCCACTGATGATGAACTCGCTCAGGTGCTGGGACATGAGATTGCTCATGCACTGGCGAATCACACCGCAGAAAAAATGTCAGTTCAAATGGCCACTCAAATTGGTATGATTGCTGTTGCAGTAGCAGTAAGTGATTCTAACTATGGTGGTGCTGCACTGACCGGAGCTGCTTTGGCAGCCACAATGGCAATACAATTGCCCAATAGCCGAACGGCTGAAATTGAAGCAGACCAGATGGGTATCGAGTTGGCGGCTAAAGCAGGGTACAACCCGAATGCAGCAGCGACCTTATGGGAAAAGATGGGCAATGTTGGTGGTGATTCACCACCAGAGTTTTTAAGCACCCATCCAGCTCCGGGTAATCGTCAAAAGACACTCAGGAGACTTGCTCCTAAAATGATGCCTTATTATCTGCAGAAAATAACACGTCCAGTTTATCCGTTATAAATTGTAAAATTTATTATGACTATAAATAGTGAAGGAAAAAGCTAATATTGTATTTCACTAAAATAGCTCAACTCTAGTAATATTTTGGGGAGGAATAGATTAAATATAAAGATAAACTCTATGAGTATCGGCAACGAGCATTTACCTGTAATTCGGGGGAAACATTCTTTAATTTGATGAGTGGTCTAAATTCTAATCAGGCAGGTATCGACCCTCCAGATAAAGGAAAATCAGCTCATTGAATAAGTACTGATCAGCAAATCCGGTCATACGATGGTAATTAATTTGAAAAGGCTTGTCTGTTGCAGATAAAGAATACATTCGTACCTAATGATATCAAGGAGCTGGCTTCTTGTGTGTCGCTTGATGATCTGGCGGACAATAGTCACATTATCCTCTCCATTTCACCATGCCGTAGTGGTAGCACCGCTATAATGCGTGCCTTTGGAGCGATGGGAATTGATTCACACCTGCAGCCACTGAAAAACCTACTGCGCTGGCACTCACTAGAAGTCAAGCATCACTGGCAGCCTTATGGTGGAACAACAAAGCCAATCTACATTAAAGAAACCTTGGGCCCCTTTTCCCAAGCTGAAGTTCAGTTTAATCCTCTTGAACTGTTGTTGGCTACGGGTATATCTGTTGAAAGATTGAGTCTGCTGGTGATTGGTAGACTACCTCTGGAAACCTGGGCATCTTGGCAATACTGGTGGCCTGAGCGAACCAATGCTGAATTATTAATCAAAGCCTATCAGCAGACAGAGAATATTCGTCAACAAGCACAACTATTAGGTGTTGAGACCACCACCATGATATATGATGCGTTTCGGGATTACCCTGTGGATATGCTAATACAACGACTCTGTCACCGTCTAGGTATCAATTATTACAGTAAAGCAGTGGAGGGTTGGCACCAACTGCCGCGTTTTGGCGAGAAACAATCAAATATTTTTATTCCACAGATGCCTGAGGTATTTGCGACCCAGCACATCCGACATCGGGTTGAGGAGGCTACAGGACTAAGTTACTATTCACGTGCTAACGAGGTGGGACAGTTGAACAAGACGGACATAACACGGATAGAACAAGCAGGAGTTCCAGAGATTTACAATCACTGGCGACAGTTGTGTGAGATGGAGCTAGGGCTGACAATAACATCTTCATCGTAAAAAGCTCCAATCACTATGCTGGCCAGCCCTGGAGTTTCCACTTCAAAAACAGATTCTCGGCAGAGGTCGCGTTACGATAACCTTTGTGATTGAGCCATAACATCCCCCCTTTCCTTAAAACATAATAATAAAATGCATAGTACCTGCGGACAGCCATGACTAAGATTCTTAATAGCTTTACAAACACCTAAATCTGTTGAATACTTTGAACAATAAACTGCACAGCAATAACTGTCAGTAATAAGCCAAAGATTCGGGTAAATACGCAAATCCCGCACACTCCCAGAATACTCTTAATGACTTGAGCAAAACGAAAGGTCAAATAAACAAGAATACAGGATAGGACAATCGTTAATAATATCAGTGTATCGCTAAAATATCCTCCATTCTGACGCCAAACCAATACTGCGGTTATAGCACCCGGACCAGCCAGTAGCGGCGTTGCCAGTGGTACCAGGGCAACATTTTCTTTTTTTAAATGCTCTTGCTCTTCCTCTAAGGTTGATTTTATATTATTTGGAATTAAACATAACATTTATAATGAATATATAAAAAATATTATCCCGCCAGTAATTTGAAAAGCTGCCAAACTGATATTTAAAAAACGTAAAACTGCATATTTTGCCTATTTTGAATGGCTGCATTTTGACCTGGATAATATACAGAAAAAATTGGCGAATTGCCGAAAAGGGACGGAACTACTAATTGACATCGTATTATGGAATAGCATGCAGGTCATAGCTGTCATTCAGGACAAACCGGTTATCAATAAGATCCTGAAATCTATGGGTGAACCTAAAGAAGCAAAAGTTTCAATTTGCTCTTTCTCTAAGCTTGGCTGCAAATGTCCATAGTGATCTATTATCCTGAATTAATCAGTTGAAAGTACAACGAGAACTCCTAATTCACTCTCAGTACGGTTTGTACTGATTATTTTAGGTTCAACTTGATTCAGGCTTTCAGTGATATGGTCATTGTGTTTTCATTCAGTGCGGATATTTTGCCAACCATAGGATTTTCGTTGGTGTGCGAGAACTGTACTTCATCACCAATGTCTGCAACTGCCTGTAGCTGACTGTCTACTATTACCTCTATGTAATTAATGTTTAAAGAATAGGAAACTCATTGACACTTATAAATCTATGAACCCAAAATTGTGCTATTTAAGTGATTTAAATCAAGTAACACCGGGATGGTAAATTTAGTTAAAAGAATAAATGGACTGAGTTCTTCTATTTGAGTTAAATTTCCCTGTTTTTGGTCAAATGAAATAATTACTCCAGCAGAAAAACATCTGCTTGTATTAAAAATATCTATAGATCAAACCTAAATCTTCTAATTTCCAATAATGGCCAGTACAGTGTATTTAATTATTGATACATTTGATTTGTACTAGCTCAAACTTAATCTTGTATCATAGAAATCGTTTAAATTAGCATTTTAATTTAGACTATCCAATGGCGATTGGATAAAGGGGTAGAGATGCTGTTTTTGACCCAAAGCACCAAACTCAGTCACCTCTTTATTGGATCGGTTTTGCCTGCTGAACAGCCAAACCTGACATTACAGAATGATTTTTTCATTCGTGGCTTAGTATTGTAAGTGATCATGATGACAGTCAATTACATTACACATACACCGGGGTATAATGTAATCAAATAAAGACAAAAGACGACTTCAACTTTGTATTTATATTTTTTTATCAATAAGGAGGGTGGGTGGATTCAACTCCTAAGTGCAACTTTGTTAGGATTAGAGAGTAAGCTGCGATAAGATTACCTTCGAGTCTGCGCTATAATATAAAAAACCATTCTAACGGTTTGAGGTATTGGGATTATGGCTATCAAACTGATATTAATGCTCGTGATAACTCTAAGTCTTTTGGGGCTGTCAGGGTGTTCATCTGTATTACCTCACGATGAGGTAACTATTGAATCGCAATGGGAAACGTTCGACGCAGTAAAAAAATCTTATGATGAAATTCTTCCAAATGAAACTACTATCGAAGAATTAAGTCATCTCGGTTTTAATCCCTATAAAACAGCAAATATACAAATTCTTTCTTATCTGGATATAATCGCACGTTTTATTCCTAATGCCTCGATCACAAAAGAAGATCTGGACCCACATCTGGTTATTTGTATTGCTGAAAAAGTAAAATGCGTGGCTTATGAAATTAATATTGGCACAACGGATACGGATCGGTATGGAAATGCATTTTTGGATATGTTTGCATTTAAACGCCAGACAAAAGTCACTGGCTGGCATTTTAAATCTCTGTTAATTATCCATAATGATAAAGTCGTCTACAAATTGTGGAGTGGTAGTCCAAGAATTGACAAATATTACTATTCCGATCATCCTCTGGGACCATTGCAAGACAGTAGTAGTAATCTAAAAAGTGCAACAACTAAAGCAGCTGGTTTTTAATGCCTATTAGGTTTAACTGTAATGTTATCGTTTCAAACTAAAGCCATTTTAGCTTATTGAAAATCTGCTTCTTCAACTTGTTGATACACAAAACTGACTAACAGTCCAATCGGATCAAAACCAAAAATGGCAGCTTTCTGGAAGTAAAATCAGGAACTGAGGTAACCCTTCAATTAGTGCTAAAGGTCATGAAGAGCAATTTATTCTTTAATATTAGAGAAATCTAAAAGACCGGTTATGCTGAGGAGCAGGTATTAAGAGACCCCCTTCTGAATGCCTGCTTACGGACTGAAAGCACCCATTTTTCAATAGGTGTTCAATCCTCTTAAATTAATCAGACTTCAGTCTGTTCTGCCATTTCCAGAGCATCATCAACTTCAATACCCGGATAACGAACAGTACTTTCCAACTTAGAATGTCCCAGAAGTATCCGAATGCTGAAACATTCCTTTGTCCTGGACTTGAAAGAAAAAGGCCAGACATTAAATTTGAATGGATACTTGGAAATAAGCCAGACCAAAGATGGGGTAATGTTTTAGATCAAGTCGTCGTGCAAGGACCAAAGTATATATGGGAAGTTGCTTTTTCATAAGCCATCAAAAATACTTATTTAGGTGGACTTGCTAGAAAATATTGGTGATAATTTTAAGCATCCAACAAGTCTATTATTAAGATTTTGTTGGAAAGTGGTTTTTAGAATGTGGAACAATCTAAAAGCAGCTCCAGAATATCAATTAGGTTGGGGAGAAGGATATAGTTAAAAGCGGATTAAAGAAGATTCTTAGCTGGAAGGCAGAAAGAGTAATACTGGCTCATGGTGAACTTGTAGATAGCAATGTAGATAATATTCTTCGTTCTGCCTGGCATAAGGTGTTAAATGCCTAATAAATAGCTCAATAAGGACAGTTATCTGAAACGTTATGTGTTTTAAGACGACTTGTATTGGCCCTGGACGGAAATTTACTATGTTATAGCTTGAGGAAGTTATATCAAATGAAAATCACGCACTACCTCTATAACGCATTCATTATTGAATCAGACCATAAAAAAATTGCGATTGATCCTGGTGCATTATTTTTTTATTTTTTTAGATTCACAACCCTGATCCCAAAATCGGAATGGAATGATATCACGCACATCTTTGTGACCCATGGAGACCCTGATCATTATTGGCATACAGATAGAGTGGCTGAAGTCTCAGGCGCTCCAATTATTTGCAATAAAACTATGGTGAGAATTATCAATGATAAAGCACTGATGCTTGGTCCCCGGGATAAAGGATTGGCATTCACAACACCTCTGGAAAAAATTCACACCATTTCAGTTGGCGAGACCATAAAGCTTGGTAAAATGTCGATTACCGGAATAAAAGCGACTCATGGTGAATTAACCCTCAAGATTGGTCCTTTTTCCAAAAGGTTTAAGCCAGGACCATATGAGAGGGTTGGATGGGGGGCGATTGGCTTTAAGATCCAACTTGATGGAAAGACCGTTGTTAATCTTGGAGATACTCTACTCCAGGCTAATGAGTGGCAATCAATAGAAAGTCCCGATGTTCTGATGATACCCATTGGTGGAAAAGCTATTCATAATACAATGGATGAAGAAGAAGCATTACAGGCAATAAATATAATACACCCAAAACTTGTCATTCCTTGCCATTATAATTGTCCGGCGTTTTTCACAAAAAAATATAATCCAGCTGATGAGAATATATTTAAAAAAGAAGTGGAAAAAACAGGGGTCAAATGCGTTATTTTGCATAAAGGGGAATCAATAGACATCTAACATAATATGTTGAACTCTGACTCTATACGATCTTGCTCATCTGGAATATATTAAAGGGGATTCCATGCCGTAGCTACAAAAAGTTAATATTCGGTTTTTTGTAAAATCTAAATTTTAGTGGATTTAGTGTGGTTTGATTGTAGAAATATTTGATACGGTCTCCAGGTTTAAGGCAGAAATTTCTTTTAAAATGGCTCGGCCTTTTCCTGATTGTTTTGCTTCATACATCAATTTGTCGCTTAACAGAATCAAACTGTCTATATGATTTGCCTGCATCTTTCCGTACACAACACCAATGCTGGCACCTAATTGAAAGTCAGGCGTATCAGGTAGTTCAATATTGGAGATATGTTTTATAATACGGTCAGACAGTGTTTTGATATCATCTACTCTGTTTACTTCATTAAGAGCGACAATAAATTCATCACCGCCAAATCGTCCGGCAATATCATTTATACGTAATGAATCCAATAATGTGTTGGTAACTCGGCAAAGAATTTTATCACCAATATTATGGCCATAAATATCATTAACCTTTTTAAAACCATCCAGATCTATAAACATAATAGCAACTTCTGTTTTTCTGCGAATAGCATCATGAATCATTTTTTCAAGAAGCTCCAGAAATAGGAATCGATTGGGTAACTCAGTTAAATGATCATGAGTAGCAAGATACTGCATTTTTTCCAGTATTTTGTCTTTTTCTGTTTTTTCTTTTGATAAATTAATATTGGCACGGTAGACAATTATAGTCATAAGTAAAATGATTAAGGCTAATACAAGAACGATGATTGCTCCAACTTTATGTTGTTTTAGAAATTCAATTATGTTGACCTTTCCATAATCTATGTAGGGCCCCACTTTCAGCGTTTTTAGTAATTCGTGTACTGGTTGATAATCATAAGGAAATGTCCACTCCTGAAAGTGTGCTTTTTGTGCTACTTCACTAGTGTCTTTCAGTGACAACAGGGCAAGTGCAACAGATTTACTGAGAGCATTTGATGCTTTTTGAGTTCTGGCAAAAGCCCATTCCGGATAGAGACGTGTGCTGACTTTGAAAGGAAAATCAGGGTATGTTTTAGGAGCAATAATGTGAAAATCACTAATATTAATTTTTCCCTCTTCTGACAGCTTTTCCAGTACACCAGTGCGAATAATAGCGGCATCAACCTTGCCCTTGATTAGCGCATCGATCTCCTTAGGCTGTGTTCCAAGAAATACAACCTTATCAGCATCTGCAAAGGGATAAAAATCATTGTCTAGCAACTCTTTATATCCTATAAGCCAACCTCCAAAGCCCAGTTCGGCGACTCCGGCAATTATTTTCCCCTTGAGATCATTAATAGAGTGTATATTGCTGTCAGCACGAGTGATGATAGTGGAACCAAATTCTGAAAGCCCCCCATCTTTAACCATTGTCAGAATTCGAGAAATACCGAAATTTATTTCAAGGTCTACATAAATAGCGGGTTGGGTAATAACAAAATCAATTTCGTTTTTACTGATTAACTCTTTAATATTCTGAAGGTCTATAGGCGCTACTGGTACTAATTTAAAGGTATATTGGGGTAAAGTCTGCTGGAGATAATTAATCGTTGGCTGCCATTCGTGTTGTGCTATATCAACACCATGAATGGCTACGACCAGGATTTTTACAGGCTGTGCAAAAGAATAAATTGGGATGAATAATATCATCCAGAAAAATAACTTTGTGAAACACTTCATTTACCCACTCCGCAACCTTCCTTACTTATGAAAATACCAATCATTGAAGTATAGTAGATTGTGAAGTAATTTTTAGAAATAATGGTTAATCACTTCTAATTTGAATGATTTTAGCTATTTAATCTAAGACTCTGTCTCCTGTAAAGGTGGATGGCCTTGCTTGTGCAGGGTTTGATGACGATCAATCTTGCGTACTACAGTACGTCCAGCACGATCGGTTGCACGGTCGATGGCAATGTACAGATTGGTTTCAGTATCTTCGATGACCACATCCGGAAGACCTTTCAGCACAATCTGTAAATGGCAATGTTTATCAGTGCCGCCACGTGGGCCATTGATGTCAGATAGACGCATAACAACTCGCTGGATGAAATCATCACAGCAGGTCAGAGTAGAGCGCAAACGTTGTTCAGCATAGCTGTGTAAGGCATCGGTCAGGTAAAACTTGCGTGTCTGAATATCAATTTGCATGGTATATACCTCTCTGGTTCTGTTAAAACTTTCTCTATAAATATGCTAACCGGATTTGATAAATAAAAAAAGTCGATTATAGTTAAAGTACTATTCGTAAAAATCGAAGTGAGGGGCCGATGGTTAACTATAAACATTTGCGTTATTTTTGGATGGTTGCCAAAGAGGGTGGTGTTGCTCGTGCCAGTGAACGCCTGCATCTGACGCCACAGACGATCAGTGGTCAACTAAGCCTGCTGGAGAATTATCTTGGTGTCGATCTGTTTACCCGAGTCGGGCGTAATCTGGAACTCACTGAGATCGGGCGGCTGGTATTGAGCTATGCTGATGAGATTTTTTCTCTGGGTGGTGAGCTGGAAGACGTGATTCATCAGTTACCTGCCGGTCGTCCACAACTTTTTCGGGTGGGTGTGGTTGATGTCGTACCTAAGTCTATTGCCCATCGTATTCTAAAACCTGCTTTACAGATGTCTGAGCCAGTGCGTATGATTTGTCGTGAAGCCAGTCTTGATACTCTATTAGCTGAACTTGCCTTGCATCGCCTGGATCTGGTTTTAGCTGACCGTCCAATTCCTCATACAATCAGTACTCGTGGTTTTAGTCACAAGTTGGGTGAATGTGCAGTGAGTTTTTTTGCCACAGAAGAACTGGAAAAGCAGCTGACAGGTGATTTTCCCGGCTGTTTGAATGATGCCCCCTTACTTTTACCCAGTACGGGTAATCAACTTCGCTCTGGTATTGACCGCTGGTTAGATAAATATCACATACGTCCTCATATGATTGGTGAATTTGATGATAGTGCACTTATGAAGGCTTTTGGACAGGAAAGTGCCGGGATATTTATTGCCCCTGCGGCTATTGAAGCAGAAGTAGAACGGCAGTATCAGGTGACTGCGATTGGTCGGACTGATGAGGTGACAGCACACTTCTATGCGATATCTGTCGAACGCCATATCTTGAATACTATTGTCTCTACTGTGATGGAGACAGCACGGGAGTCGTTATTCGCTGATTAACAGCAACTCAGATAATGACTTGAATATTCGAAAAAAACGAATGTTCAGCATAAAAGATTCGACTTTTTATGCTGTCAATAAAAGGCTAAAGTAATACTATAAAGAAAAACTACTAGTAATTTTGTATTGAGATTGATTATGCATACCAATGATCGAGGACAGTGTTTACCGTTTACACCTCGTTACTCAGTGACGATTTGTTTGCGTGCTGGTTTGATACGTGCTGTGCTGTTTTCTCTGATATGGTGGGTACTTGTTGATGGAGCAATGGCTTCCTGGCCGGTTGGTGTGCCAGTGGTACTATTAACAACAATAGTGAGTATGGCTCTATTGCCGCCATTTTCCTGGTCCTTAATTGGCATTATACGCATTGTGCCATTTTTTCTCTGGCACTCCTTGTGCGCTGCAGTGGATGTTGCCAGGCGAGCATTCCATCCTGGACTACCGATCTCACCGGGTCTGTATTATTACCAATGGCACTTACCACCGGGACTACCGCAAATCTTTATGGCGAATATGGTCAGCTTGCTGCCAGGTACATTGAGTGCTGAATTAGCTGATGAATACCTATGTGTCCATGTGCTTGATCAAACGGGTGCTTTTACTTCAGACCTGAGCATTCTTGAAGAATATGTGGCGCAACTCTTTGCACTTAATCTGACTGTAGATAGGAGTAAAAAGATATGAAACGCTTTAAAAATATACTTTTTGTCGCTGATGCTGAACTGCAGGGTGGTGATGCGTTTGAGCGGGCGGTGATGCTGGCAGAGAACAATCAGGCGCAACTGACCGTGGTGTCAATTTTGGAAGAGCTGCCAACACGAAGCAGTGAGGAAATTCATGGTATGTCCATGTCAGAGCTGCATGATGCAATAATAGAAAAACAGCAGCTTCAACTGGAAACTATGGTGGCATCAATTGAGAAAAATATTAACATTAATGCCAGGGTACTGACAGGAGTGGCTTTTCTGGCACTCATCCGGGAAGTGCTTAGGCAAAAAATTGATTTGCTTATAAAAACGGTGGATGAAGCAGGGATTATGGACAAGCTTTTTGCCAGTTCGGACATGCATTTGCTACGTAAATGTCCTTGCCCGGTCTGGCTCATTAAATCGTCCAGACAAGGACCTTATAAAAAAATCATGGCTGCGGTGGATTTTGATCCATTTGAGAATAAACCGGAAGAAAATGCACTCAATCGGCGCATCCTGGAGATGTCTACAGCGCTGGCGCTATCGGATTTCAGTGAATTGCACATTATCCATATCTGGCATGCCTATGGTGAAAGCAGTATGCGTTCCGGCCTTGCGTATCAACCAAAGGCCTATGTTGATGATTACGTGGACAGGACACGTGTTAATCACCAACACTCGTTAGACACTTTACTTGTTGGTATTGTTGATAAGGACGGCGAGGAAGTTGCGGATTACCTTAAACCAAAGGTACATCTGGTGAAAGGTTTTGCCAAAGATATGATTCCAGAAATGGTAAAAGAACAAAAAATTGATCTCCTTATGATGGGTACGGTTGGACGGACTGGAATTCACGGTTTACTTATGGGGAATACTGCTGAAACAGTCCTTAACCGGATCGACTGTTCGGTGCTTGCCATCAAGCCGGAAGGCTTTGTCACACCCGTCAGATTAGAAGAGTAATAGCTCATGGAAATGTTATATCTGGCTATCGCACTTTTCCTGTTGTTGACATTGGTGGCGGGGCTGTGGCGTGTTTTACGAGGTCCAACATCAGCAGACCGCATGCTGGCAGCACAGTTATTCGGTACCACTGCGGTTGCCTGTGTATTATTGCTGGCACAGGCGTTTGAGCGCCCGATGTTACGAGATGTGGCATTGATTTTTGCACTGCTGGCAGCAGTAACTGCTGTTGCTTTTGTCCGGCGAGCCTGGGCAGCAGGAGATCAGAACGATGCTGTTAAGTGAATTTCTTACATCCGTGTTATTACTTGCCGGTGCATTTTTTTTCCTTGCCGGTACGGTTGGTCTGTTGCGCTTTCCCGATGTTTATACTCGCCTGCATGCACTGACAAAAGCTGACAATGTCGGCCTGGGATTAATGGTGTTGGGTCTTGCTTTGCAGGCGGAGTCCTGGGCTGTGGCGGGTAAGTTACTATTGATCTGGTTGTTGGTACTGCTTTCTAGTGCCAGTGTTGCCCATCTGATTGCTAAAGCAGCACGACAAAAAGGTATTGAACCATGGAAGCAATAAGCTTATTACCGTTGATGACTCTATTGCAGCTGGTATTCGACACCCTGTTAGGTTTTGCTCTGTTATGGCTGGCCTGGCGGGCTCTGGCGAGTCCGGAACTGTTTCAGGCCATTGTGCTGTTCATCGCCTTCGGTCTATTAATGGCATTGGCCTGGGTTCGACTGGATGCTCCGGATGTTGCCCTGGCTGAAGCAGCAATCGGAGCGGGGCTGACAGGTGCTTTGTTACTGGCAACACTGGCAAGGCTTGAAGTAAAGAATAGAGCAAAGTCGGAGCTGGAAAAAAAACATGAAGTTCGGGTAATAACTGAGAAGTCTAAACATCAGACATTTTTTTTCTTGTTACGGATGCTGCTCTTTATGGTTGTCGCAACAGGACTTGTCTATGCTGTATTAACTCTTCCAGAGAATACTTCCGGATTGGCAATGCCGGTATTGGAAAACCTTGAAAGCAGTGGTGTGAGTAATCCTGTCACTGCAGTTCTACTTAATTACCGTGGTTACGATACCTTGCTGGAATTGAGTGTGCTGTTGCTGGCTCTGCTTGGCGTCTGGTCATTTGGTGGTATTCCGAAACCATATAGGTCATTTCCGGGGCCAGTGCTTAATATGTTGTCACGCCTGCTTATTCCTTTACTTATCATGGTTGCAGGTTATCTATTGTGGGTTGGCGCTCATGCACCGGGTGGAGCCTTTCAGGGTGGTTCAGTGCTTGGTGCTGCGGGTGTTTTGTTATTGCTGGTAGGTTGGCGGCTGGGTACCCGGTTTGTGGGCTTGCCCCTGCGCATTACTCTGGTGTTTGGAGTTGGCATATTTGTTTCGGCAGGAGTGGTGTTTATCTTGCTTGGCAGGCAATTTCTGGAATATCCCCCGTCATTTGCCGGGGTATTGATATTGCTGATCGAAGCTGCGGCAACACTATCTATCGGTATTACGTTGGCTGCTCTGTTTCTGGGTGGTCGGCCAGAGTTCAGGAGGCATAAATGAATACGGTTTACCTCTACACAATGGTCGGAGTGGGATTGTTCACTTTGGGTCTATATGCATTGCTTATCCACTCACATTTATTACGCAAAATTCTGGCTATCAATGTCATGGGCAGTGGTGTGTTTCTGGTATTAGTGGCACTGGCTGCTCCTACTCAGGGGGCAGTGCCCGATCCGGTGCCTCATGCTATGGTGATCACCGGTATTGTTGTTGCTGTATCAGCTACTGCACTGGCTTTGGCGTTAGTGTTAAGAGTCCGGACTGAAACGGGCCGAGCTGAACTTCCTGAAGAGCCGTTGGAGTAAATTTCGGTGTTTATAACGATGCAGGAGTTTCCCTGGGCGGTAATTATCATCGTACTACCATTGAGCGGTGCTATGCTCAGTTTTTTATTTCCGCGCTGGGTTAAGTTGCTGGGGGTGCTGGTTGCCCTGAGTGTTGTTGCTGCTGTGGTCGGTCTGGGATGGCAGGTAGTGGAGCAGGGTGCACAACGCTATGCTATTGGCGGCTGGGGTGCACCGCTGGGTATCGACCTTTATGCTGATGGCCTGAGTTTGCTGATGCTTATAGTGACTGCTCTGGTTTGCCTTGGTGTCAGTGTCTATTCCACAGGCTATTTCAATCGTGCTTATTTCAGGCGTTCCAAAGCGAACTATTTTTGGCCGCTGTGGATGTTTTTATGGGCTGCGTTGAATGCCCTGTTTCTCTCTTCTGATATATTCAATCTTTATGTTACATTGGAATTGCTGGGATTGTCAGCGGTGGCTCTGGTGGCACTGGCCGGAGGTGCAGATGCCCTGACTTCAGCCATGCGTTATCTGTTGGTCAGCCTGCTGGGTTCGTTATTTTATCTATTGGGTGTTGCACTGCTTTATCACAGCTTTGGCAGTCTTGATATTGTCATATTATCGCAACAGGTGGAACCATCACCAGCCGTGTGGGCCTCTGTGGGACTGATAAGTATCGGTTTATTATTAAAAACAGCACTGTTTCCAATGCACTTCTGGCTGCCGCCAGCCCATACCAGTGCCCCGGCACCAGTCAGCGCACTATTGTCTGCACTGGTGGTGAAGGCGTCATTTTATATTCTGTTACGTATGTGGCTGGAGATTTTTCCCGTTGGCGGTACTGCACTTGGACAATTGTTGGGTTTACTGGGCTCAATTGCCATTCTTTGGGGTGGGATTCAGGCACTGCGCCAGACGCGACTCAAAATGCTGATTGCCTATTCAACCGTTGCGCAATTGGGTTATCTGTTTCTGGCTTTTCCGCTGGGAAGTTATATTGCCTGGAAGGCTGTTCTTTTTCTGCTGTTATCCCATGCTCTGGCCAAGACTGCCATGTTTATGGCTGCGGGAAATATACTTCATTTTGGCGGACATGACCGCATTAAGGATTTTGACCATGTCGTGCAATATCAGCCTCTGACTTCAGCCGCTTTTGCCCTGGCTGGTGCCAGTATTATGGGGCTGCCGCCCAGTGGCGGATTTATCGGCAAATGGTTATTGTTGGAGGCAGCAATACATTCTGGTCAATGGTGGCTGGTGATCATCATCATTATGGGTGGTTTACTGGCTGCGGCTTATGTCTTTAAAGTAATTGGTTATGCATTTACTCAATCCAGAGTGTCACATCAAACAAGGAGGGTGCCTGTTCATATGGAGTGGACTGCTCTGGTGCTGGCATTAGCGGCAATCCTGTTGGGTCTGGCTGCACCCTGGCCGCTGGCATTGATGGATATTGGTTTACCATTTGGTGAGGGAGCTGCAGGATGAACTGGGACGCCTCATTACCCTTGTTGATTGTGCTCAGTTCTCTATTCGTGGGAATTGTGATTTTCTTTCTTCCGGAGGAACGTGCTGTCACCCGTATTGCCTTGAATCTGGCCGGTGCCGTGTTTAAGCTCATATTGGTTGGAGTGATGAGCTGGGGTGTGTTTTTTCACGGCCACCATTATGAATTTCGAATGTTCTTATT
>WTAX01000218.1 GCA_013139395.1 Gammaproteobacteria bacterium
GTTACCTGCCTGAATCAATTCATCTCCCCAAAAAATCAACGGCATCCGATCTCGCTCCCAGGGTGGAATAGCTTGTTCCTGAAACCAGTGTTTTAATGCATGAGACTGCCCGTTTACGGTTCTTCTAAACCGTTCACCACCTTCTCTAAAACCAATAGTCAATTTTTTGCTCAGCAGTTTTTCTCGATTAAAAAAGTGATCTCGCTGTACTTTATTCACTGACAACAATTCAACACTTCCATTATTACCAATTAAATCAACAACCTGACCTTCAGTGAGTTGCTGTTTTTGAGTTTGTTTGGTGATGGGTGAGGCATCCAGCAAGTAAAGCTTATTTCGATACCTGCGCACTTCACAATAAAATGTATCACGCCGCCATGACACTAAAGGCATGGCATCTTCTTTTGCCTGAATCACACCAGAAACAATCTGTTCCAGAATTTTTTTTGATGGCATAGGAAGATTATTGAGGTTTATCCAGTATCTCAGCACGTTATTCAAACGGGCTAGTTCATGATGATGGCAGTGATCCGGTATTTTTTGCTGTTGCGCAGAGATCTGACTCAACTTTAATAGTTTACATGTGGGTTCCAGAAGTAATTTATCATGTTCCGTCACACCATTGGCATTAATAAAAAATAAGCTCTGAATATCTGAGTATGCCATTTCATCTAATAATAGTTGAGATTCTGCCAGAACTTCAGCAGATTTAGCAAAATTCTCCTGAGTAGCAGGCCAGCGCTTTTCTAATAGAGGCAATACCGTATGACGTAAATAGTTACGATCAAAACGTTCTTCTGCATTGCTTTCATCTTCAATCCAGTCCAGTTGATGCTGTCTTGCATAATCAAGAATATCTTTTTTTCTATAATCAAGAATTGGACGACATAAAAACCCTTTGGCAAAGGGTTTAATTCTGGGCATAGCTGACAAGCCTTTGGTACCACTACCGCGAAGCAGTTGCAGCAAGAGCGTCTCAGCCTGATCATCCAGATGTTGTGCCGTTAAGAGACATTCATTTTTGTCTAATAATTGACTAAAGGCCTGATAGCGGGCAGTCCGTGCCGCAGCTTCGGGACTCTGACCATTTTTTGGTGTGGCATCAACTTCAATAATGGTAAGGGGGATATCTAATTCAAAACAGATGTGCTGGCAGTGAAATCCCCATTTTTTAGTATTAGCGCTCAGACCATGATCGATATAAACGGCAGAAAAGGATTGTTCGAAACCACTGGGAGAATTTTTGAGTTGGGCGCAAAGGTGTAATAGAACGTGTGAATCAACACCACCACTATAAGCAATCAGGTACTTTTCTGTAGCAGCTAATTGCTGAAGATGAAAATGAAAAGCCTGAGGAGTAACAGACATTGTATACTACTCCTTCAATAGTCTAACCTTCAATATAATTGCCAAATTTCATCAGACGTTCATAGCGAGAATCCAATAAACGATCCGTAGGCATTTCAAGCAGATGCTCTAAAGTTTCTAACAACGACTGCTTTAATTTTTTGGCCATTGCTTCATGATCACGATGAGCTCCACCAATGGGTTCATCAATAATTTGATCAATTAAGCCCAGTTCTTTTAAACGTCCGGAGGTAATACCCATCGCTTCTGCAGCATCTGAGGCTTTATCAGCACTCTTCCATAAAATACTGGCACAACCTTCTGGTGAGATCACTGAATAAGTACTGTATTGTAATAAATTCACCCGATCACCCACACCAATGGCTAATGCACCACCGGAACCACCTTCACCAATCACAGTACAAATAATCGGTACTTTGAGTTCTGCCATTTCAATCAGGTTACGAGCAATGGCTTCACTTTGGCCGCGCTCTTCTGCACCAACACCCGGATAAGCACCTGGTGTATCAATAAAGGTCAGAATGGGTAATTTGAAGCGTTCAGCCATTTTCATTAAACGTAAGGCTTTACGATAGCCTTCGGGACGAGGCATACCAAAATTGCGTCTCACTTTTTCTTTGGTATCACGGCCTTTTTGCTGACCAATGATCATCACAGGATTACCATCCAGACGAGCTAAACCACCGACAATCGGGGCATCATCAGCATAAGCACGATCGCCATGAAGTTCTTCAAAATCGGTAAAAATAAGTTTTATATAGTCCAGTGTATAAGGACGCATAGGATGACGGGCTAATTGCGATACTTGCCAGGGTGATAAATTTTTAAAGATAGATTTCGTCAATGACTTACTTTTTTCTTTTAAAGTTGCTATTTCTTCAGATAAATTAAGTTCAGTATCATTTCCAACATAGCGCAGCTCTTCAATTTTTGCTTCAAGCTCTGCTATTGGTTGTTCAAAATCAAGAAAATTTGGATTCATTTTGTATTTCTTATATCGTTATAAGCGTTGATTCTTGGACATGCTCCCAATTTAAAAAAAGGCTATCAGGAGACGGTATATTCGTTTTTTGTAATTCCCGAGTATAACACTTTTATCCTATTTTAAATAGACTACTTTTTGCTTCTTTGAGAAATTGCACAGCTTTACATCAATTCCAAAAGCACTGCCATAATTCATCATAATTGAGCATGAACTTTACATAATGTCATTATATTTGAGCCATATCTCTATGATGAAATATAAGCCTGATAAATCATTTTAAATCACTAAATGGCTGGGGATAAAACAATGACACAACCAATAAATAATACCAAAAATAAAATAACTCACAATAGCCAGAGGCTTCTGCAATGTTTTATGTTTATCGCCTGCCTTATGTATTACATTGCTCAACCGCTGACGGCAGCCGGACTCAGCACTGAGCAAGAGAATGAGCAAGAGACCACGACTCAGGAAAACAAAGAACAAATCATTAGTATCAATCAGGTCAACGCAGGTCGCCTGCTCTTTCAAACGGATAATAAGCATTATTATCAACCCGCTCTATTGCTCAAAACGGATATGAGCATGGAGGTTAACGGCATGGTTGCTAAGGTGAATGTTAAGCAGCATTTTAAAAATACCAGTGATCAATGGGTAGAAGGGACTTATGTCTTTCCTTTACCTGAAAATGCCGCAGTGAATAAAATGCAGATTCAAATCGGTGAGCGCATTATTAAGGGTACAATAAAAGAAAAAAAAGAAGCACGGATCATTTATCAACAAGCCCGGGCAGCAGGCAAGCAGGCCAGTCTTGTTGAACAGGAACGTCCTAATCTGTTTACTAATTCCATCAGTAATATTGCACCTGATACAGAAATTATCATTGAAATCACTTATCTGCAAAAGGTCAATTATAACAAGGGCGAATTTGAACTACGCTTTCCAATGACCATTACGCCACGTTATATCCCGGGTAAAATCGCCTCTGTTGAATTAGGTCAGCAGGATTTGAGTATCAATCAGGCTAATGGCTGGGCAATGAATACGGATCAGGTGCCTGATGCACAACGCATCACCCCGCCAATGATTAGCGCAGCAAACTCATCTGCAGACAATAACAAACAACTTACAAATCCCATACATATCAGCGGCAGCATTAATCTATCGATGCCTTTGAAGTCAATCAGCAGCCTTTACCATGCCATTAATATTAACCCCAAAAGTAATCAATACGATTTTTCTTTAAAGTCACCACAGGTCTCAATGGATAGAGATTTTGTTTTAACGTGGCGTCCCATGATGGGGCAAGAGCCTAAGGCTGCCCTCTTCACTGAAACAATAAAGAGTAATGATAGTGATGAAAATTATCTGATGCTTATGTTGATGCCGCCACAATTTTTACCTGATGAAAACCGTTTACCCCGGGAGATGATTTTTGTTATTGATACTTCCGGCTCAATGAGCGGCACTTCAATTCGTCAGGCAAAATCGGGCTTGAGTTATGCCCTCTCCCATTTATCAAAGCAAGACCGCTTTAATATTGTTGAATTTAACTCTCAAACACAAACTCTTTTTTCGCAAAGTGTAATGGCAAGCAAAACAAATATAAACCATGCGCAAAACTTTGTCTCTGCATTAGATGCTGGTGGCGGCACAGAAATGGCACCCGCTCTTACTACTGCATTACAGGATAATATCCCTCAGGGTTTTTTACGACAGGTTGTTTTTATGACCGACGGCAGTGTCGGTAATGAGCAGCAATTATTTTCCATTATTCATCAGCATCTAAAAGAAGCTCGATTATTTACTATCGGTATCGGCGCTGCACCTAATTCTTATTTTATGAGAAAAGCAGCTCAGTTTGGCCGGGGTACATTTACTTATATTGCTTCAGTCAGTGAAGTTCAGCAAAAAATGTCTGATTTATTCAACAAGTTGGAATCCCCGGTTCTGAGTCACTTGAGTGTCGTCTGGCCGCAACA
>WTAX01000174.1 GCA_013139395.1 Gammaproteobacteria bacterium
CCTTAAATGACAAACCAACGGCACTAATATCAATTAATTTAGACTGATGATTTTCATGGTGAATGATTATTTCATCCAATGGTTTGATACGCACCCCACGGCGACGATCATCGGAAGCTAATTCAATGGTAATATCATTACTTGTCTTCTTTTTCCAGAACAAATTCCACCCTCCTGTTTTGTGCCCGACCCTGTACTGTATCATTGCTGGCGATTGGGAATAAATCAGCATATCCTGTTGCTGACATGCGGCCAGGATTGATGCCCTGCTCAATAAAAAATCTCAGTACAGTGGTTGCTCTCACGGCAGAAAGCTCCCAATTGGAAGGAAAGCGTACTGTGGATATCGGGGTGTCATCAGTATAGCCTTTAATATCGATATTATAGTCTGAATATTTTTTGAAGAGAGCATAAATATCATCAAAAATGGGTAGCGCATCTTCAAAGAGTTCTACATCACCTGAGGGAAATAGAATGGTGCCCTTAATGCGGATGATAATCCGTTCGCCTTCTGTGTAGACGTAAACAAATTGTCCCAGACGCTGCTCCTGAATCATGGTTTTGATATCATTCACTAACTCATCTTTATCAGATTCTTTGGGCTGATCATCTTTATCCATTCCTGGCTGTGGAATAATAGGATCTATTTTGGAATCAGTTGCAGGAGGTGCTTGTTGAATAATGATCTGACTGGCGACTGGCGTATTTTGATTAAGTGCAATTTGAATCGAAGATAATACAGATTTAAATTTTTCTTTTTCTACCGAAGAAATGGAAAAAAGTAAAATAAAGAACACTAATAAAAGAGTGACCAAATCGGCAAATGTCACCATCCAGGCTGGCGCACCTTCTTCTTCAGCAATTTCATCAATGCTATTATCTTCTTCTCCCTGAACCTCATCAGGTATAATTTGAGACTTGAGTATCTTTTTATTATCAAGCTCAAGATCTTCAGTGCTGGTATTCACCGTAAATTACTCATCATTTATTTTTTCTTCTTTGGACTTTTAGCGCTGTTCATAGAAGGCCTCTGGGTTCGGGGTAAATAAGATGACAGTTTTTCATACACGGATAATTGATTATTATCTTTTAAAATACAAATAGCGCCTTCAAACATGATTTCAAGATTGATCACTTCAAACATTGTTCGGGATTTTAATTTTCCGGCAATGGGAATAAAGACAACGGTAGCTAATAAAGAGCCATAAAATGTGGTTAACAAGGCTACTGCCATAGATGGGCCAATACTGCTTGGGTCATCCAGGGTACTTAACATTTGTATCAGGCCGATAAGTGTACCTAACATGCCGAAAGCAGGTGCAAAGGTTGCCATTTTTTTAAATACATCCTGAACATTATAATGCCGGGCTTTCATGGAATTAATTTCTGTGCGTAAGACATGACGGATCATCTGTTCATCAGAGGCATCGGCAATCAGATTGCAGGCTCGTTTTAAAAAAGGAGAATTGGTTTTTACTTCTGACAATGCCAGCAGCCCCTTTCTACGACTGAGTTGAGTCAGCTGAAGCATAGATTGAATGAGCTGCTCAGGACGTTGTTTATCTGTGCCGAAAACAATAAAGGCACTTTTAAATGCGGTGAGAATGTCTTTTAAAGGAAAGGTTAATAGTGTGGCTGCAATAGTACCGCCAAAAACGATCATCATACCGGGAATATTAATAAATGTTTTGGCATCACCGCCTAATAAAATGGCAGAAATAATCAGGGCGAAGCCAGAAAAAATACCAATGAGAGATGCAAAATCCATAGAAAATATGACCTGTTGTTTGTGTTAGGTTTAATATAGTTCAGATTGATTCACAGGCAAAGTGCTTTTTTCACAAATGCACATTATTTTTCTTTATTTTTTTCTTCAATCCACTTGCTCATAAAATACTGGCTGCGATACAGATTGTGGCGCAGTATCTGGCCAAAAAAATTATTTTTTCTATGCTCTGATAGCGAGTTATTTAAAGCGTGTAAGCGTTTTATAAATAGCTCCGTATGTTGTCTTTCATCAAAGAGATGTTTAATGAGAGGGAGACACGCTTCGCTGCATTGCCGCCATAGTGATTCGTCAGAGTATAAATCAACAGCATATTGAATCAATTGCTGTTCGTTATCTATGGTGTCACTGACCAGACCGCCCCAGGGCTTATTATTTGCATCGCCCACTCCTTCATAAGCCATTCCTTCATAACCCATTCCTTCATAACCTATGGGCGTAGTGACACAAGGTGTCCGGGCAATAAAGCCATCGGCTATCTTGCCTTTTATCCCGGCACCAAAGCGTAAGGGAGCCAGATTGACCCGATAGTGAGCTAACGTTTCAATGGCATCCCGGGCACGGCCTTTAATGATAAAGCCCTTATCAGGCTGATGCAGCTGATACACCTTTTCAGATGGATAAGCCCCATAAATATGTATCTGGGCATCAGGTAATTGCTGTCTGATCTTTGGCCACAGTGATTGATAGCACCAGAGCACAGCATCCCAGTTAGGTGAATGGAGAAAGTTGCCTATCATGACAAAATGTTCACGTGCTGAAAACGGTTTAAGTGTGTCCGGATGAGAACTGTCTGACGCAGTGCTCAGCATAAAAGGGCAATAATGCAGAATATCAGGTGAAATAGTAAATTGCTCAATCAATAACTGCATTTCATAACGGGAAATGATCAGGCTGAGATCACAACGTAAAATAGCGGCTATTTCACGAATACAATCATCACTATAATAATCAATAGCCTGTCCATTTTTTAATGCTTTTTGTCGTGCCCTGCGTAAAAAGTGTAAATCCTGAGTATCCAGAATATTAATGGCATCGGGGCAATGTTCATGTATCCGAGGGGCAAATTGTTCTTCAGTAATAAAGCGATCATAGAACACAAAGTCGGGTTTTAAGTCGATGATAAGGTTATCAAAAGTTGAGTCATTTAATTTTATCTGGTGACTGATGATGCCCGGTTTATCACCAAGGTTATCACCAATGCTATCCAGATCAGCACAAAATTCAGTTTTATCAGCAGCACAGGCAAAGTGCAATTGCCAATAATATTCACCCTGTTCGCTTTTATTATTAACAAGAGTATCATTCACCAGCGCATTAATCAGGGCAAGTGTTCGATAGCCTGCAGCTGATGAACAGGGTTCTGGCCAGAGATGGCCAATAAAAAGAATGGTTTTACTGGTCTTCAATAGGAACAATACCTTCCAGATGACTGGCAATGATTTGCTTGGCCAGTTTAATAAAGGCGATAAAATAGGCCTGCTCTTTATCTTCTGTGCGGATTGCCGCATATAAGGTGCCCCAACAACCCTGTTCGCCCAAAGGTAAAGCGGCAATACCATATTGTTGTAATACTTTTTTGCTTAACACCCAGCAGGGCAGGGCAGAAACGCCGCGATTACTGGCAATCAGCTGTAGTGTCATAGGATTGACCTGAGAATGTCTCACCAGACTGGGTTCAACGCCTGCGGGACTTAAAAAACGGGTAAAGATATCCAGACGTTCACGCTCAACAGGATAGGTGATGAGCGTATCATCATACATGTCTTCAGCAAAAATACAGGCCTCAGTAGCCAAAGGATGTTGTTTTGATACGGCTAATAATAATTGATAATTAAATAGTGGAATATAGCTGACCTCATCATTTTTGCGAATATCTGAGGTGATAATCAGATCGGTGTTAGCACGTAATAATGATTCAGTGGGATTCAAGTCAAAGCCGGTGGATAAATCCAGCTCCACATCCGGCCAGTCATGGCGATACTGATCCAGAGTCGGCATCAGCCAGTCAAAGCAGCTATGGCATTCAACACCAATACGTAAACTACCGCTGTCACCTGTTTTAATACGAGATAACTGCTGTTCCGTTTGTTTCACCAGAGGCAATACTTTGTCAGCCAGCTCCAGCAGTTTTTGCCCGGCAGGCGTGAAACGCATTGGACGGGTCTTTCTTACCAGTACAGGGGTGCCCAGATAATCTTCCAGTACTTTGAGTTGATGTGACAGGGCCGATTGAGATAAATTAAGCTGCTCAGCAGTAGCCACCAGGCTGCCTGTTTTTTTTAGGCCAACTAATGTTTTAAGATGACGAATTTCCAGATCCATGTGCGCAAACCGGTTGATTGATAAATGTTGTAAATCATTAGCTTATCTTAGCGCATTTCTGCTTCGGGTACGAGTCTGAGGCCTTCCGTGTAACTTATTCAAGCCAGCGTGTACAATCAGCATCACAGGTATGAGTCTTGATTGTGACTCTTAAAAAATATGCTATGCTTTAGATGCTTGTTATTTCCGTGCCCTTGGCTGTGTTTTTAATTAATAAGAAATGTCTGGTCTATTTAGTTTTTAAAAAATGAAAAAAATAATCACTCTGGTTTTTTATCTTGTTGTCCTTGCCTCAGCCATCTTCTCATTAAAGTTAATTCCATATATTCCTGCTCGTTATCTTCCTGTTCTTGAGTTACTGCCTTTTATTCTAATGCTCACTTCAATGATACTGGGCATAAAGTTTAACCGTAGTCAGTTAATCTATAGTGCTGCACTATTTACATTGATATATGCGTATTTTTTCTGGTTTTTAGAGTCTGGACAGAGTCAATATCAGCTAATTTTAAACAGTATCACCATTTTGCTTTCGCTCAATGTCGCAATTATTTCCTTATATTCGGAACGTGGTGTGGTCACTCTTATCGGGCTGTCACGTTTATTAATAATTGCTTTGCAGGTGCTGCTGGTTGCTTGGCTTATTTATGTCAAACACCCTGAATGGAATCATTTTGTTAATCAGATAATCTTTCCTGCTTTGCAGATTAAGTTGTTATTTTTTTCACAAACAGCATTGCTTTCTATTCTGCTCAGTTTTTTTATTGTGAGTGTTTCATGCTTATACCATAGCAATCCTTTTCGAAGTGCAATTTTGGCCGCCATGAGTCTGGTGCTTTATGCTATCACTTTTCCTGATAAGGATATGGTGACAATATCAGTCTTGTTCAGCTATTCCCTGATACTCCCCTTGTTGACGCTGGTGAGTGTATCACACCGAATGGCCTATCTGGATGAGCTCACCGATCTCCCTGGTCGAAGGGCACTTAATGAAACCTTGAATAAACTGGGCAGCAAATATGTGATTGCTATGTTGGATATTGATCACTTCAAAAAATTCAATGACAGTTATGGTCATGATGCTGGTGATGATGTACTCAGTTTACTGGGCAATCGACTCAAAAAAATTACCGGCGGCGGCAAGCCTTTTCGTTATGGCGGCGAAGAATTCACCCTGGTCTTTCCCGGAATGACACTCTCTGATGTGAGTGAGCATCTTGAACGATTACGTGTCAATGTGGCAGATAAAAAATTTACTCTGCGTAAACAGGAACGGCGTAAAAAAGGCAAACAAAAGAATAAAAAAGCGAATAACAGGCAAGTTAAAGT
>WTAX01000367.1 GCA_013139395.1 Gammaproteobacteria bacterium
TTAAGCCCATGGTCACTTATTTTTCTAACTTTGACTTTCTGTTACGAGATGTCGCTGCGCTCAAACAATCAAAGTCAGAAAAATAAGCAACCACAGGCTTTTTGTAAATAATACGCTGAATAGTTACGAAAATTGCTTGATTTTGATCTGTCCTTAAATAAGGTTAACCAGATACCAAAGTATTACCATTGCTGCTTATAGATGCTTGGCCGCTACGGACGATAGTATTAATCTGGGAAGCTTTTTCCCGGATTTAAAATGTTATCGGGATCAAATTGTTCTTTAATTGCCTTCATATAAGCTAAACTTACACTATCTAATTCTTTAGCAACGTAATTCTTTTTGACCAGACCGATACCATGTTCACCTGAAAGAGTGCCGTCAAGATCAAGAACCAGACGAAACACTTCTTCAAGACAATCCTGAGCTTTAATTTGTAGCTGGGCATCATCGGGATCAGTGAGCAAATTAACATGGATATTGCCATTTCCGGCATGACCAAAATTCACGATAGGAATAGCATATTTTTTAGAAAGCTGGTCAAGACCCTCAATTAATTCAGGAATTCTGGATACGGGTACAACAACATCTTCATTAATCTTTTTAGGTGCTATTTTTCTCAGCGCAGGGGAAAGTGCTTTACGAGTTTCCCATAGGGCTTTGATTTCTTCTTTTGACTGAGCCTGATTGACTGCCAGACAGCCCTTGTTTTTTGCCGCTGAAATAATTGATTGCAGGCCTTCATCAAGTGCACTTTTATTGCCATCCAGCTCAACCATGAGCATAGCTCCGGCATTAACAGGTAAATGCGCGGAAGAATAATCCCTGATCATATCAATGGCATGTTTATCAATAAACTCCAGAGCGCAAGGGATTATGGGTTGCGCCATAATATCAGAGACGGCTTGAGCGGCACTATGGATTGAATCATAGCTGATTTGTAAGGTGCGTTTATCATCAGAAACAGGAATTAATTTCAATGTTGCCGCAGTGATGATACCCAGAGTGCCTTCTGAACCAATGAGTAAACGAGTTAAATCATAGCCCACCACACCTTTGGTGGTTTTAACTCCGGTATGCAGTGTGTCACCCTTGCCTGTTACCAGTGTGAGCTCCAGAACATTATCTCTGGTTGTGCCGTATTTAACTGCCCTTGGCCCGGCTGAATTATAGGCCAGATTACCACCGACAGTGCAGACCGCACTGCTGGTTGGATCGGGAGCCCAGAAAAAATGATGAGCACCTGCGGCTTCCTGGATAGCCTGATTGGTTACACCAGGCTCAGTTGAAATCAATCGATTGGCAGGATCAATTTTTATTATCTGATTCATGCGCTCAAAAGAAAGAATGATACCACCCTTGTCAGGTACTGTAGCACCTGTCGTTCCAGTGCCGGCGCCTCGACTAATGATTGGCACCTTATATTGACGGCATAATGTGACTAATTGAACAATTTGCTGGTGACTACGGGCAAAAAGCACAGCATCAGGCAAAGCATGGAGACGACTATTATCATAGCCGTAACTCCAGCAAAGTGATTGTTCAAATAAGCGGTCTTCCGGACTGAATAGCTGCTCAAGTTGAGCTCGAAATTGAGTGTTCAGGAGAATTAAATCCGTTTGTCCTGGGGATTAGGGTATTCAAATAATTTAATCACCCGTTTTACGCCGTTGGTTTTACGCGTAATTTCGGTGATTTGATCACCTTGTTTTCGTGTCACTAGACCCATTAAAAATACACTGCCGTTTTCGGTTACAACTTTTACCTGAGCACCGTCAAGTTCGCTCATATTGGTAAAAACTGAGGTTTTGATTTTACTGGTGAGGTATGTGTCATTAGTACGTGTGCCCATTGAAGATGGTTCCCCAATAGTGACTTCGTTGAAATGTCTTCTAACATTTTTAATTTGGTTAGCGATGTTGCTCAGCTTGATTTTCTGCTGCTCTGTAGGGGCTTCACCCGTGATCAGTAACTGACGATTATAGCTGGTGACATTAACATGTGTCTGCTCGCTGAGCTGTTCATCCTGATAGTAAAGGTAGGCAAATTTAGTTTTGATATTTTGATCTTCAACATAGTTTCCTGTTGTCCGCTTATCAAGGGCAACTGAGGTACCAGCTACGGCGCCACCAACGACAGCAGTTGTACAGCCGTTGAGTAAATAAATGGTGCCAATGATGAGAAAAGTATATGTTAATGATTTCATAGGTAACTCCAGTCGTAATTAATGAGCATTATGTTGCTGATTGAGTCATACTTGCTGAATAAATGCTATGCGCCAAAAAGCTGATGGTCAATCAAGTCACACAGTGCATGAATAATGGTAATATGTGTTTCCTGAATACGTGCTGTTTGCTCAGCGGGAACACGTAATTCAATATCATTGCCGCTTAAGTGTCTGGCAACCTGACCACCATTTTTACCGGTTAGGGCAATAACGGACATTTCACGTTCATGAGCAGCCTCAACGGCCTGAACAATACTGTTTGATTGTCCACTGGTACTTATTGCGAGCAATATATCAGGCTCTCTGCCTAATGCGTGTATTTGACGAGAAAAAATTTCATCGTACTGGTAGTCGTTGGCAATGGAAGTGATTGCTGAACTATCGGTTGTTAAAGCAATAGCGGGTAATGCAGGTCGCTCAGCTTCAAAACGGTTAATAAGCTCTGAGGTAAAATGTTGTGAATCAGCAGCAGAGCC
>WTAX01000242.1 GCA_013139395.1 Gammaproteobacteria bacterium
CACCGAGTCCTAAGTGACCAATATATGGCTCAGAAGTGACCAGTGTCATAGGGATTTTGTCACGAAGTTTACGCTTTTGCAGCTCTCTGTTTAAAATGAAAGCATATTCGTAAGCAGGGCCAAAACAGCTGGCAAAAGGCATAGCTCCAACAATAACAGGACCGGGATCAGCGGCTAATTTTTCAAAATCTTCATAAGCAGTTTCTGCATGAGGCAGAGAACAAATTGATTGAGTATTGGCAGAAGGACCAGAACCTTCGACTTCTTCAAAAGCCAAACGAGGACCAGTGGCAATGATAAGATAGTCGTAACTCACTTTTTCATCATTATTTAAAGTCAGTTCGTTATTAGAAGGGTCAATTTTGTCAACTCGATGAGCAATAAAGTTTATACCACGTTTTTCAAGATAGGGTCTCATTTCAAAGCTGATATCTTTTCTCTGACGCCAGCCAACAGCAACCCACGGGTTAGATGGTGTAAAGTCAAATGTTTCATTTTCACTGACCATGGTAACAAGATGCTCTTTACCTAATGCGTCACGCATTTCATATGCACAAGGCATTCCACCGGTTCCGGCACCAATTATAACGACGTGAGCCATAGAATATTATCTCCTGATAAAAATTTTATAAAATTGTAAATTGCTTTAGTATATTAAGGTAGCACCTTAATTTCAAAACAAAAGAAAATAAGTGCTAAAATTGGAAGGAAATGTTTAACCAAATACTTTGTATAATAATATTAGTTACTAAGAATATTCTCATGTAATTATTAAACCACTATATACTAATGCTTTGGTAATGTTTTGTTTGAGTTATAGCTTATTATTTTTTTATAATAATAGCTTTATTTTTATAAAAGTAAAGTTGTTTTAAGTAAAAATAATTATATAAGTAATTGCTTATTATTTAATTATCATTTTGTCTGTGATACCTTAAGTTTTTTGTTTTGTTTATGTATATAATATTTCTTAAATGATAAGCGGCTGTATTGATCTCATTAATGCCTGTTTTATATTCCAAGGTGGCCAAAGGCTATAACATATGACAAAAACTATTCCTGTTTTAAACCTGCAAGATATTATTAATACTTATGATGATCCTGCGGTATTAATTTCCGATGAGTTTGAAATTATCTATGCTAATTCAGCTTATTTGGAACTGTATAATTTAGATGCTTGTTGTCGTGGTGCTACTCTTTCAAATTCTTCAGATGATAGTCATATAATTCAAAATAACTTGAGTTTATCAGGTAAATTTCATTGCTATGAGATTTCTCATCGCTATTCTCGTAGTTGTGATCAAGAAGGTGAATCATGTCCATTAAAACTGGCTAAATCAACAAAAGCTAACCAGAGGGTTTTACATGTTCACCATACCCGCTATGGTGATGAACATATTGATATATCACTTTATCCAATCAAAAGCAGCAATGATAAAGTTTATTTTCTTGAAGTGATGAAAACCATTAGACATGCGAGTCCAAAATCTGTAAAGAAAGGTATGGTTGGAAAAGCGCCATCGTTTAATAAATTACTGGAATTAATCAGCAGGGTTGCAGAATATGATATTTCAGTTTTATTACAGGGAGAATCGGGTAGTGGTAAAGAGTTAGTTGCTCACTCAATTCATCAGGCCAGTTCTCGTAAAGCAATGTACTGTGTCACTGTGGAGTGTTCAGGTTTATCTGAGTCTTTATTTGAAAGTGAACTTTTTGGTCATGAAAAGGGTGCATTTACAGGTGCTGTAAATAAAAAGAAAGGTCTTGTTGAAGAAGCTGACGGAGGGACTTTGTTTCTTGATGAAATTGGTGATGTGCCTTTAAGCCTGCAAGTTAAATTATTGCGTCTTTTAGAAACACGTACTTTTCGTCGTGTCGGTGGAATAGAACAATTAAATGCTGATTTTCGTCTTGTTTGTGCAACCCATAAAAATTTAAAAGAAATGGTTAAAAAGGGTGAGTTTCGTGAAGATCTTTACTATCGTATCAGCACCTTTCCTATTCAACTACCTGCTTTGAGAGAGCGCCTTGATGATATTCCATTACTGGTTGATACCATTTTAGAGCGCATTACAGGACAAAAAAAAATGCGTGTATCTAATGAGGTGCTGGCTTTTTTTAGTCAATATAAGTTCCCTGGTAATGTGCGTGAGCTAAGAAATATCCTTGAATTGGGGCGTGTTATGACAGATTCTAATATTATTGAAATAACACATTTACCTGAAAGCATCTTTGATAATGACCAGAAAAAAACGCTAAAGAGTGATGCGACTGATAATAACTTTGTTAAGAATTTAACACCTGATGATAAAATGATCGAACAATTGTCGACTCTGGAAGAGCATGAAAATGAGTATCTTCAATGGTTAAATCAATATTTTAAAGATGATAAAAAAATATTGGCTGAAAAGCTTGGTGTTAGTGAAAGAACGCTCTATCGTAAGTTAAAAGATCTTTAATCAGCTCTTAATAACTGTTCCTAAATGGTATATGCGAATAGTAAATGAATCATGCTTACGTGTTGGAACACTTATTTCGAGTATAAAGCCCTTTATTGTAAGCAACTTATTATTTTCTATTAAAAATTGTTGATATCTAAAGTTTCATTCCATGCTTGTTGAAAAATACTCTCGATTCGATGGCGTAATACCATATCAATATTTAATAAATTAACTATATTTTCAGCATGTTTGATAAATTCGTAGCGTTTATTAGAAAAAGTATAGCATTCAAATAATTTAAGATGTAAGTTCTTATTAGTAGGTGAACGGCTAATTTCTGTAGTTAATAGCTTCTCAGCTTTATCATAATTACCATAAGCCAGATAAGTATCAATTTCACTTAAGTTTGTATTCTGAGAGTTATTTTCTGAAAGAAGCATGTCATTTTTGTACTGCTGAATGTCATCAGAATTAATGTCAAGATCAAATGTAATATCTGCTGTTTCTTCGGGTTCTGATGTTTGTGATGGCTCTGAATTTTTTGCACTATTAGCCTCATCAGGTGTATTGATCTTTTTCTCAAAATATTCAAAAAAGTCCATATCATCTTCATCTTTTTCTTCAGAAATATCAGTTCCTTGTAATGAATTTGAATGGTTAACAACGGATCTGCTATGTTGTGTGGAGTTTGATTTACCTTCTTGTGTGGTAGAAGTAGTATCAATGTTCTGTGATAGATTCTTTGAATTATTTTCTTGTCTATTTGGCTTTCTTTTTTTATTACGATTTCGAATACTAAACAAGATGCTGACAAGAATAATAAGAGTAAAAATTGCCAGGGAAAAAATAATAACAGGATTGGTTAATAACTCACGTACAAATGATTTTTCCTGGTTAATTGGTGCTAAATCAGAATCAATTTTTAATGGTGTATTAATAGAATCAGCATTGTCAATTTTTGATAAGCTATTGCTATTTTCTATCTGAGTCGTGTTTTTCTTATTTTTTAATAATGAGCTAATTTCTGAAATTTTAATATTTAAGTTTTGATTATGCTCATCCAGCTTATTTAACTTGTCAGTTAATGAGGTAATTCTTTTACTGAGATCATGATTTTCACTTTGTAGTGACTTTATTGTGCTAATAGAAGTTTGTAAGGCTTTATTAATTAATAATAAGTCATCAGTATTCGTGACAGGATTATTTAATAGTTCTTCTGTAGGTAAGAGTATTTTTAGCTGAGCTTTTTCATTAACATCATCTTTTTTAATGATATTGGATTCAGTCGTCACTATTTTATCAGATGGACGTTCAATAACTCGGCTGCTATAGGTTTGCTTTGTTGTTGAGCTAGAAGTTAAAGACCTTTTTACAGAAGCTGCTGCTGATTTTTGTAATAGGGGCTTACCATTTATTTGTCTGACCTCATTACTGCTTGGAATTTTAAGTATTTGACCTTGTTTTAGTAAATTAATATTGCCTTTAATAAAAGCATCAGGATTTAATGCAAACAAAGCTTGCATTGTTTGATGTGTCGTCACATTATTGTCGGGCTTAACTTTTTTAGCAATATCCCAAAGCGTGTCTGCTCGTTTGGTTGCATAGGTTTCACCGTCAATATGTGAAGCAATAACAGCACTATAATCAGTTTTACGCTGTTTAACGTTGCGAGATGTTCCAGGAGTTAACGTTGATACAGAGGCCTTTGAGGTGCTTGTTTTTTTAGTAATGACCTTTGTTTGTTTTTTCGGATAACTATTTTTATGAATAAATTCGGGCGGATCAAGCAGAAATGTGTATTCGCGGTTAAGATGACCTGTACGCCATTTCATGTCAGCGATAAAGGTAAAAAATGGTTCTCTAACGGGCTTTTTGGTCGTTAATTCAACAACGATAGAGCCATTGGCTTCTTTTTTTAATTTGAAACGAACCTTATTAAAGGCTGAAGGTTTAGGTATATTGGCCCGTTTGTATGTCTTTATATCAGCATTTTTTACAATAAGATCATCAATAGATACTGATTTTGAGCCAACAAGATTAATGTGTATTTTTAGCGGCTCATTTAATTTTGAAAATACGGTGAGATTGCCGAATCCGAGAGTAAAACCTGTAATAGGTAACATTAATAAGAAAATAGATATAAATGTAGATTTTTTCGACATAATAGAAATCATTAACCTTGAATACACTGTTAAAATGGCCTGTTATTACTTAATAGAAATTAAGTAATGTAATTATACCTAATAAATATAAGATTATCATAATAAATTAAGTTTATATATTAACCATATGAAATATAGT